>JAISOC010000020.1 GCA_031275915.1 Holosporales bacterium
CTTCCGATAATTATGACCACATTATTTGAAAATACAGATATTTGCAATCAATCAAACCTATCACAAGTTGAGCAAGTGCCCAATCCCATTTCACCGGTTTGTTATTCACCAAATCCTGACTCTGACGATGAATCTTCTTGAATGCAATTACACAAGAGGTCCTCTTTTAATCTGATCTGAAATATGATTTAAGATATCACTGATATCGTCAGTTATTCCAAACCAGACTACGTATGAGACTACCAAATAGGCAACAACCACTCCCATAACAACCATTCCCCAAAATCTGGTATCTGGCAAAGATTGCTTAGCATCCTCTGTTATTGTGTTGTCATAGCAACTCTCTATCAACCTGGATCTTCCCGGATAAAATAGCCGTGATGATTTATTATGAAGCATTGAATAGAGTTTGTCCTTATACCACGATATATATTCATTGGAATTTTCTGCATCTTTATAACGACCCTTAAATCCAAGGCTAAGAGCCATTAGGTATAAAAAAGCTATTTCTTGATTAGCAGAATTCATGTCATCCAGTAGTTCATCCAATAGAGAGAAAAATTTCTCTCCAGCCACTTCGCTGTTGAACATTTGCTTTTCTAACAATGAAAATCGCCAAAACTTTGCTCCATCCCACCTCATATTTATAAAAATTTCATCTGTTAAAATCGCCATTATGTATTTTGCTTCTTCGAGCTTTCTTGCAGATATTCTGGATTTTGAAGAAATTACTTCAAAAACATTTTCAATAGTCGCAATGAGCTTTTTTTGTACTGCTACTATAATCCCTTCAATTTCCAATGAAGGGGAGAATTCTGTTACTTCTTCTGTTTTTGAAATTTCTGGATCATTCGAAAAGAATTTGCTCAAGCATATCTCTTTTTGCCTCAGCAATTCGTAGTAAAATGCTTGAAATCCATGAACTATATGATTGTTACTTGCCTTGAATTGAGCCATTTATTTTACTCCTCCCTTGCTCTAGGTATATATAAATTAATTTCTATCGGTCTCGTATCAGCCGTATCCCCTGGATTGAAGATATGTAAATTTTGTTCTCCTTTTATAAAATTATGATCAATAAGAACTTCAAAAAGCATTGTTCCACTACCAGGCATTATTTCAGATATCAAATTTTCATCAGCAACAGCCCTGTGAGCTCCTTTAACTCTCTTCTCTCTAACAGCTTCAATAGCTGAATCAGAGACAATTATCGCATTCATCATCCATGTTTCCACATCGTGATACGCATCCCTTTTATTTCCTTTAATCCCAACATACAACTTGTCTTTTTTGCAGGCTTTTAAATCTTTTTCTTCTATGTAATGGTAGAAAAATCTCTCTTTTTTGTGCATTGCTATTGTGGAAAATCCTCTATCTATCACAGAGATATACCTCTCAATTAGGTTCATTAAAGGATATATTGATTCATCTATATTGTTGTGATCGTAGGGGCGCATTATGGGGATCATATCGGTTGGTCTTAACACACATACAGCCCCCAATATTTCTGCAAGCTGTTCATATAGTTCATAGGGTCTTATATTGTTGCTGTATACAAGAGCCTCAAAAGCAGGGAGGATCGAGAGAATTTGCCTGAGAATTTGCTCAGTACCTGCTGTGAAGTTGGCTATTCCAGTGCTATTTTTTAATTTATCCGATAAAAATGTGGCTTTTTCTCTTAAATTCAAAGCTAATTTGAGACATCTTTCCCACATTGGAAAATGCTTAGCTATAAAAAAACAAGGAGGAGTCCAATTTTTGACGTGATACACTCCGTCTATCCTTGTGACCTTACAGAGAGGAAATCCTATACACATCTCAGGAATTAAATTGAGGGTTAGATAGGCATTTGGGAAAAGCCTTGGAATTTTTACGGAATTACCAGGTATGTTGTCGTCATCAATGTATTCTCCTTCAACTGAGTAATATCGAGCAGGTTTTGAAAGAATTGGAGAGGAACCATCTATGTTTTCAGCTATAACCAGGTATATAGTCACCTCTGTCTCATCTTTCTTCATTTGTTGAGCTACGTTAATCTCAAGAGGGCGTAATTTAATATTTTCATCTGGGAAATAGCTGTATATAAGCCCATCTGGAAACACTGCTTCTATCTCGTTGATTCTATAGAGTCCATCCGGAAGAGCTACGTTATCCACTCTTAAGTAACACACTCCAAAATGAATTGATGAAAGAAGTTTGATCTGATGAGTTAAAACGTAAAATTGTCGTAAGTCGCTCTGTTGAAAATGATGTTGAGATAACAACATTCCCTCATGCCAATTTATCTCAAGGGGTATAGGGAATACTTTTTTAGAAGACCCTGTCATCTATACAAAATACTATTTTCCACAATCACAAGATTTTATAAAATTATCTTTTAAATTCCTATAAAAATCATCCTTTTTCTTCTGTTGAGTTTACATTTTGGACCGTCACCTTTTAGCATAAACCATGTTTGCAATAGAACCAGCAAACAAAGTGAACAGCGTGTGTTTTCATAGTAGCTTTACATAGAACAACATGGAAATTCTGGATGTACGCTGGCTTTGTATAAAGAGCACACTTTTTGACGCAAAATCTCAAAAACTTTTAAGGAATTTTCTCACTTGTTAACGAAAAATTAACCTTTTTGTGCTATTTTTTTCCATCCCTAACCCCCGCCCGCCACCTTGGGGGCTCGTGCTCACTTCCTCATCTATGCCAAAGCATAGCTTCAGCTTATCATAAAAAGATTAAAAGTACGTTAATTTCTGGGAAATTTTTGGTGGAAAAAACATGTCAAGAGATAATCCAAGTTTTATATTTAGTCATAAAGCTTCTTCATTTATTCCCAATTATCTTTGTTTTTATGGCATCCCAGATTAATTTATGGT
>JAISOC010000097.1 GCA_031275915.1 Holosporales bacterium
ATTCGAACCAAGGTTGGCCGGTCCAGAGCCGGCAGTTCTACCGCTAAACTATCCCCCAGTGACTACTGGTGCTAAATTATACAACTATCCCAGCGTGGATTTCAAGAAATAGGCGAGAAAGGACTGACAACTAAATGTAGAAGTTCTAGCTACAAAGTCTTGTGTTCTTTCAGTACTCTTCCTTTTTGAAAGAACTCCATTTTGTCTGTCTTTGTCTGTCAAGGATCACTTCGTTCTCCTCCTTGACCAAGCGCTCTACAATTGGGATCTCTGCTGCTGTTCCAAAAAGGAAAATACAGTATGTGTATAGGAAGAAAGATAAGGAGGAGTGTACGCTTGCTCACTCTGTTTGCTAACGCTACTTCTAACAGTGTTTATAGAAGATAAGGTTTTGCAACCAGACTTTTACATTTAGTTGTAAATCCACTTCGTAATGCTTATTCTCAAAAATTTGTGATTTTGCTGAGATATGATAACCTTGTGTGTAACTTTGTAATCGTTATCACAAACTGCCATGCGCACATGGGTATTTGTAGTTGGTCTTTTAACCTGTAGCCTCTTGTTCTATTTATCAGGAACTCTCACAGGGTACCTATACAGCGAGAGGGTTCAGGCTACCAAACGCGAAGAGGAGGATAATAATAAAAAAAAGCGAACCCCTTCTGCAGTTTCAAAGAACTCTGTCCTTAGGAGATCAGTTGAAATGCAAATTGATATGCAAAAAAACGCCTTGCTGAGTAGGGTAGGCATTCCAATATATTTACCATAACTGTATAGTTTGATACGAATTGATGTGAGTCTTTAACTCTGGTTCTTTTCCCCCACATGTTTATCGTCTTACCATACTTCGGGACGGTACAACTAAGTGCCATGTTCTAGAGACCACTATTTTGTCTCATATCTTATACAACTTATACATTTTTTGTGATAGAAGTTTTTTTTATGGTAGACTGGAGCTATGCTTGGATATGTGTGAGGGAATGATCTTGGATTGAATTAGAAATGATGGGGCTAGGAATGAAGTGGTTGGCAGTAGAAAAATGTTTCTACACTGTGTTGAACTGCTTTCCTTGAAAGTTTTTGAAAAAAAATAACAGTTTTGCTTAATCTTTTCTAATAAAAACTCAAAGTAAGTGTGTTTTATATGCTTAGATACATTTGTAAAATATTTGGCATATCTGGAATACTGATGATGTGTCACGAAGTTGTTGGCAGCGGCGACATATGGGAATCAGACATATGGGAATCAAATATATGGGAATCAAATATATTGAAGTCGAACACATGGAAGTCGAACACATGGAAGTCAAACACATGGGAGCCATTTCTAATAGGTAATACAACACATTACATAGAAATTTTTCCCAACGAAAACATAGCCCCGGACAGAGCAATGTGCGTTGGGACGCAAATCCGCAACATTAAACAATACCTAATAGAAAACGCCAAATGGGCTTATAAAATATCACGCCTGTACCTACCTAATTGTACAACTCACACAGTTTGTACAACTCACACAGTAATATTGAGTTTGTGTACTAATGATTTGCCACACTACATGGGATGCGACCCCAGCTATCATATACCGATGGCTGTTAGTATTTGCATCAACAAAAATCATGACATAATGATATATTACGCCACAAAAGATGATTTACTAGCTTGGCAACAAAACAGAGAAAATAAACCTATAAAGCGGGAGAGTAGTATTCCAGCATTCGTCGCAAACAGAGAAAATGCGATAACATTTTTCACGGAACTTTATAAAAAGATTAGTGAAAAAATTCCTCAACTTTTAGCCAAAGACCTTAAGCAAAGATTGAACAGTGAGTATCAAAAAAAATTAGATGAGCACCTGAGAAAATTGAAAGAGTTTGAGATAATGCGTATTAATAATAATCCCGCCAATCAAAAGCTATTTGAGAAATACAAAGAAGTAATGTCCTGTGATAAAGAGAGAGGTGTAGAACTTGAACGGCAGATATGCCAGTACGGTCTAGCAGACGTATCGCTTGCTTCAAACAAAGATAGAGAAAAGCTGATTATCGAGAAAGATCAAGAGTATTTTATGTATTTGCAAATAATCATTAACCAATTTGATCCACAAAAGGAATCTTATTCGTATAAACAAAACGTGGATCGTGAGTTTTATCAAAGACATAAAGATATGTTCATGAACATAATATGGAAGCTTAAAAATGCAGTTGCTTTATTAAAGGATCAGGCAGAAAGGGAATTTGATAATCAACAAGATCAGAGCAAAAAAGAAGATGACTTTGAAGGAAATTTTGACTTTCTCACTCCATTCCAAAATAGTAACAAGTCAAAAACTAAATTGTCTGTGCAACACCCAACAAAGAAATTGAACAATCAACAAGATCAGAGCAAAAAAGAAGATGACTTTAAAGAAAATTTTGACTTTCTCACTCCATTCCAAAATAGTAACAAGTTAAAAACTAAATTGTCTGTGCAACATCCAACAAAGAAATTGAACAATCAACAAGATCAGAGCAAAAAAGAAGATGACTTTAAAGAAAATTTTGATAGTTTTGACTTTCCAAGTCCATCAAAAATGTATTTAGAAGATGATTTGAAAAAAGAGTCTGATAATTCTGACTTTTTCAGCTCATTAGAAAAAGAATTAGAAGATGATTCGAACAAAGAGTCTGATAGTTCTGACTTTTTCAGCTCATCAGAAAAAGATTTGGAAGATGACAGCGAGTATGGTGGAGTATTTGAAAAAGTCAAAAATACAAAAAAAACTCCAGGTTTGATAAAAAAAAATCTAAATTACAATAGTAAATCTAAGAAAATTCAAATCAAGAATACAAAAGGTGTAAAAAAAGCAAGAAAACGAAAAAAACGGAAATAATTAAATTTCACAGAAAAGATATTTATAAGGAAATAATAAAATGATTACAAATAATAATAATATTCAAGAATATAACTGGGATGATATAGCCCGGGAAAATCAAAAATTACCTGAAGGGAATTGGTTTTTATGGATGATTCTCGCAGGAAGAGGATTTGGGAAAACCAGGACAGGAGCCGAAACAGTGATGAAACTTGTTGAATCCGGAGAATACAAAAACATAGCCATTATTGGTAAAAATCTCCATGAGGCCAGAGGTATTATGGTCGAAGGTTCAAGTGGTCTTATGTCCACTTTTCTTTCAACAAGTTGTTATATGACATATTATCCCTCAAAAAGGCAGATAACCTGGAAAAACGGGGCAAAGGCAACCATAATAGGAGCCGATAATTATGAGTCCATGAGAGGGTACCAATTCGATCTCATCTGGGTTGATGAATTTGCAAAATTCAAGAAAACGAAAGATGTGTGGGATCAGATATTGTTTACCCTGAGACTTGGAAAAAATCCAAGATGCATCATGACAACAACTCCAAAACCCCTGCAGGTTCTTATAGAGCTCTCTATGAATGTCTTCACACACCTCACAAGAGGTTCCACCTTCGAAAACTCAGAAAATCTTTCTGCAAGGTTTGTGGAAACCATGAAGGCAACATACGTTAACACAACTATAGGCAAGCAGGAATTATTTGGAGAAATAGTAATAAATAATGATAATTGTCTTTGGAAAAATGAAAATATCCAATATAAGGAAGTTGATAGGAATTCTCTGAGAAGAGTTGTTATAGGAGTTGATCCAGCCGTAACTTCCAACGAAAATTCAGATGAAACAGGAATTATAGTAGCAGGCCTTGGGAATGATGATAAAATATACGTTCTCGATGATTTAAGTGGCAAATATAAACCAAATGAATGGGCAAAAGTAATATCTAAAGCCTATATTGACTATGGCGCAAATAGGGTTGTAGCCGAGGTGAATAATGGTGGAGATCTCGTGGAGGGCATGCTTAGAAATATTTCAAAATATATACCATATTCATATGTGAGAGCCATACGAGGAAAGACAGCCAGAGCAGAGCCAGTAGCCTTGCTATATGAGTCCTCAAATGCCTTTCACACCAAAAAATTCGAGTTTCTGGAAAAACAGATGCTCAGCATGTTACATGACACAGATGAAGAAGGAGGAGGAGGTAGCGAAAATCAGCATGACGACAGAGTGGACGCTCTCGTTTGGGCAGTTACAGAACTTACAACCAGAAAGTGCATAACTCCATCTGTCACGTGCTTATAGCACTTGCATATTTATTCCTTGGACAACATTTCGATTTTCAACTGGGCATCCTTTAATTTTGTTTCGCAAATTTTTTTGAGATATGTGCCTCTTTCGAAGGTGCTGACAGCACTTTCTAATGGAAGATTCCCTCCCTCTAGTTTTTTTATTATATTTTCAAGTTCAGTGATTGCGTTTTCAAACGTGATTTCTTCTTGGGACATAATCCCTGCTGCCCTCTTGATTTTTCAAGTATCTTGAAGCATAATATATCATTAATACTCAACAAACAAGATCTTAAAAACTTGATTAAAAAAATAGAGGAAAACATATCTCCAATTGTTCATGATCTTGGATATTCTATTGTTAAAATATCTTTCATTGGATCAGAAAAAGCAAAGACTTTACAAATAATGATAGAGAGACTTGATGATTCTTTTATAACAATTAAAGATTGTGAAATTGTCAGCAGATCAGTTTCTGTATGCCTGGATGTATTAGATCCAGTTTGTGGAAAGTATAATCTCGAAGTTTCCTCTCCGGGAATAAACAGACCTCTCGAAAAACCAGGTGATTTTATGCGTTTTGTTGGAAGTCATGTGATTGTTAAAACATTTGAATTAAAAAACGGTATGAAAATTTTCAGAGGTTTGTTGGATTCTGCGACGGAACATGGTATAAAGGTACATCTCAGTATTTCTACCGTTGAAGATGTGGATTTTGCATACGATGAGATAAAAAATGCGTGTATAGATGGTATAAAACAAGGAGTTTTTCAAAAAAGTGAGCCGAAAAATAAAAGTTGAAGAAAAACAAGCATCGATAACTGCAAAAAATGAAATTTTGCAGATATCAGACATAGTAGCAAAGGATAAGGGTATCGACAAGGAAGAAGTCTTGGATGCTATGGAGTTTGCTATTCTGAAAACTGCACAACTTAAATATGGAACGGAGAACACTTTAGTTGCGAGTATTGATAGAAAAACTGGGGAGATATTGATAAAAAGGTGTTTAACAGTTGTGGAAAATGTGCTCGATCCATACACTGAAATTTCGCTTGAAGAAGCCGCTAAAAAATCTCTTGGAGCTGCATATGGAGATAAAATTTTTGAAGATTTGCCAGGGGTGGAATTTGGGAGAGTAGCGGCTCAATCAGCCAGGCAAATCATACAACAAAAAATCAGAACTGCAGAGAGGAACAAACAGTTTGAAGCCTTCTCTGGAAGAGTCGGAGAAATAGTAACCGGCGTTGTAAAAAGAGTGGAGTTCAACGATCTCATACTGGATATTGGAAAGACTGAGGGCATTTTGAAGAAAGCAGACATAATTCCAAATGAAACCTTTCGAATTGGAGATCGCATCAAGGTGCTTCTTGTCAGCATAAACAAGGACAGCCTGGGGTGCATGCTCTCTTTGTCTAGAACTGATAATTTGTTCTTGAAAAAGCTTTTTGAACAGGAAGTCCCAGAAATATACGATGGAGTTGTCAGAATTATGTCAATTGCCAGAGATCCTGGAAGCAAAGCGAAAATGGCAGTTACCACATCCGATCCAAATTTGGATCCAATAGGAGCCTGTGTTGGTATGAGAGGATCTCGTGTGCAAGCTGTCTGTGATGAACTGAAAGGAGAAAAGATAGACATAATTCAGTGGTCCAACGATCAGGCCGTGTTCATAGTGAATTCTCTATCTCCAGCAGAAGTTATCAGAATAGTCATTGATGATTCCAAGAGAAGTGTTGAAGCAGTAGTTCCTGATGATCAGCTGAGCGCTGCCATAGGCAGAAGAGGGCAAAACGTTAGATTAGCTTCAAAATTAACTGGATGGAACATAAGCATAATAACTGAAGAAGATGATGTTAAAAAAAGAGCTTCTGAGAATACTAGAATTTTGCAATTGTTTACAAACGATTTAGATGTTGACGAAATGGTAGCTCATCTGCTTATAAGCGAGGGTTACACCAGTGTTGAAGAGGTGGCAGAATCTGATATTTCAGAATTATCTGCAATGGAGGGACTTGATGAAAATTTGGCAGAAGAGATCAAAAAAAGAGCCGAATTAGCAATCCAAAGGAAGAAAAAATCGATAGATAATCTGTGCAAAAAGAAAGGAGTTAAAAGCGATCTTAGAGAATACGCAGTCATTGGTCCTGATTTGTTGGAGCTACTTGTTGAGGCAGGAATAAAAAGTTTGAATGACCTTGGAGATTTGTCTAAAGATGAACTCCTGGATATAACAGGAGACATGTTAAGTGAAGAGGAAGCTGATGCTCTTATTATGGATGTGAGAAAGAGCTGGTTTTAAAATTATGACAATTAACAACAATGATGATAACAATGCGCAGCAGTCTTCACCCAAAAGAGGAACAATTTCCCTGAAGAGAAAGATAGATGTTTCATCGTCCAAATTTTCAGGCTCCTTGAAAACAGTACAAGTTGAAATAAAAAGGAAAAAATCTTCTGGTCTTAGAGTAGATATAACAGTTTCTGGCAAAACTGGAGATAAAAATATAGAAAATGAACTACGAGAAGAAGAAATACAACCAAGAAAACTGACAGATTTAGAATTTCAAAAGAGAGTCAGGGTTTTACAGGATGCCCTGAAAGAAGAAGAAACAGAATCACATACACCCACACAAATAGAAAAAGAAAAAAATGTGAAAGAAGAACCAATTGAAGCAGTGCCAACAAAATCAGAACCGGAGGAAATACAAAAAGAAGAGATAATTGCTCCTCTCAAAGAGAAAAAAAAGCAATCCTTATCACAAAAATCACAGAAGAAAAAGGAACATGTTATAGGTGGCGAAGCTCCAGTGGTTTTTAAATCAAGAGAATATTTAAATATCGCTGACAAAGAAAAACAAGCTGTATCCAATGTTGCACCACCTCCAATTTCGCCAACAGATGATGGAGCAAAGTTTTCTAAAAAGTCCGATCTGTCCAGAACCAAGAAAGATTCCTTTGATCAAGCAGATTTACCAAGAAAGAGGGCAACCCCACACATCAGAAAAATTGATGTAGAAAAAAAGATTTCAAGAGCAACCTTAAGAAAGGTTATTGATAATGACTTCGAAGAGAGAGCAAGATCTGTAGCCTCCTTCAAAAGAGCAAAACAAAAATTGAGAAATAATAATGCTCAGCAAGAAATTGCAAAAGTCGTGAGAGAAGTAAATATTCCAGATGTAATAACAATTTCAGAGCTAGCCAACAGAATGGCTATTAGAGGAGCTGAAATTATAAAATACCTCATGCAAATAGGAACTATTGCAACGTTAAATCAATCAATAGATGGAGATACGGCAGAAATTGTTTGTACAGAGTTTGGGCATACTCCAAAAAGAGTATCTGAATCTGACATAGAAAACGCGATAGAAGACATAGAGGATAATGAAAAGGATCTCCTTCCCAGATCCCCTATTGTGGTTGTTATGGGACATGTTGACCATGGAAAAACCACTCTCTTGGATACATTGAGACAGACTTGTGTTGCATCCAAGGAAAGCGGAGGTATAACCCAGCACGTTGCTGCATATCAAGTTGTCGACAAAGGCGGCAAAAAAATCACCTTCATAGATACTCCTGGTCATGCAGCTTTTTCAAAAATAAGGTCACGTGGAGCAATCGTTACTGACATAGTTGTCCTTGTTGTTGCAGCAGATGACGGAATAAAGGACCAAACAATCGAGGCAATAAATCACGCGAAATCACAAAATGTTCCAATTATTGTTGCAATTAACAAGATAGACAAACCGAATATTAATATAGATAGAGTCAAAACGGACCTTATGAATTATGAAATTATTCTGGAAGATTTCGGAGGCGAAGTGTTGTCCTGTGAAATTTCTGCTCTGAAAAATGTAAATATGGATGGCCTTATGGAGACTATTCTCCTACAAGCCGAAATGATGCAACTAAAAGCAAATTCCAACAGAAGAGCAGTTGGAATCATTCTTGAATCTAAAGTATTAACAGGAAAAGGAATAGTGGCTTCTGCGATCATACAACATGGTACCTTGCGCACTGGTGACATATTTGTTGCTGGAGGATCACATGGAAAAGTGAGAGCTCTGTATTCTGATATTGGCAAAAAATTAAATAGTGCCAATCCATCAACTCCTGTCGAAATAGTTGGATTCAACGGTGCTCCAGAACCAGGAGATATTATATCTGTTGTTGATTCTGAACAAAAAGCAAGAGAAATAGCCGAATATAGAAAAAGAATTCAAAAAGAAAAGGCTGTCAAAACCACATCCATAACAATGGAGCAATTGATAGCCGGAAAAAATACCAAAAAATTTGAGTTGAATATAGTGATAAAATCAGATGTTGCTGGATCTGTTGAAGCTCTTTCAGCAGCCATCAGTGATGTAAAACATGATGAGATAGATGTAAAAATCACAGATTCTGGAGTTGGAATGATTAACGAAAGTGATATTGATTTCGCAAAAAACACAAAATCGATAGTACTAGGATTTAATATAGGTATTACAACCGTAGCAAAAGATAGCGCTAAATTAAATATGGTTAAAGTGTATAGCAATAATGTTATATATCACATAATCGAGGAGGTTAAGAAAGAAATGAGTGAACTTCTACCTCCAATTATAGAAGAAAATTATATAGGCACAGCCGAGGTCAGAAAGATATTTGTTATAAGTAGATTTGGAACTATAGCAGGGTGCTATGTAATAGATGGAGTCATAAAAAAAAGTGACTCTAAGATAAAGGTTATCAGAGAAGGAGATTGCGTATTTGAAGGCAAAATTCGATCTATGAAACATGAAAAAGACGAAATTAAGGAATCTAAACAATCACATGAATGTGGTATCTTGGCAGAAGGATTTAACGATTTTCTCGAGGGAGATACTATAGAGTGCTACGAAATAATTCAAAAATCCAGATTTGTTATTTAGCAATTTTCTTGTGCTCCTGCACAAATACACATCCTCTTCTCTTTAATAATGGAGAGAGTTACAATAATTTCTCACAAATAAAAATAAAGGCCCCATCTCCCCAAATAGAGTATTCTTTGAGAAGAAAGATAAACAATGGACTCAGAACAAATGATCTTGGAAAATATAACATTAAAATAAATATAGAAGAAGAAGCAGATGTGGCAGCTTTCTCTGGAAAAGAGGTAATAAAGGAACAGAAGAGACTAGTGGCCAGCGTAATTATACTTGATAGAAATTATAATGAAATCTACAAAACAAAAACAGATGCATTTTCAACATATGAAATTAATGACAATGCACCATTAGCCAGCCTATCCTCAGAAGAACATATAACAAATTTGCTAATTCAAAATTTAGCTGAAGAATCAATAAAACTCATAAATAAATTCGTAAAACAATGAGTACTTCTTATTTATACCATATGATGGATCGTGAAGAATGCAAGAATTCACTATTGCACGTTAAAGCCTATACGTCCTCGTTTTCTCCTTATTAACAAAATTCCAACTAATGCCCCAAGTACTATGAAATAAACCCATATAACAGTAGCGAACCTGG
>JAISOC010000073.1 GCA_031275915.1 Holosporales bacterium
TTCATACAGATAGAAGAGAGCAGCAACTCCCCAAACTACCCACGCTCTACTCAATCCCGGTTTTACCATACTTAAAGAATAGAAAAAAGAAGGAGGTAACGCCCCAGCCTACCATTATTCACAAAAGTTTAGCAATGAGAGATTTGAGGGTGTATAAGTTCATAAGATATGAGACAACACAGGGGCCTCTAAAACATGGTATTGATGTATTCATAGAGACAGTGCTCCTCTCATACCAACAATGGTACCACCTTCTTTGTCTCATATCTTATGAACTTGGTCAAACCGCAGGCCCTTCTAAATCTGGACATAGTTCAGCAGATTCTAAACACTGGAAGAAAAGTAATCAGCATACCCATTTCTAAATTCTTCTGTCTGAAGTTTTCTACTCATGTCCTTTTTTAGAGTTATGTCCTTTTTTAGAGATGCCTATTTGAAATCTTAGTGGACAGGGGTTTAAACATTCTATACGCTTTGAATCGATATTGGTTTAGTAACCTTGATCGAAGCTAATAAATGGTTACGTTTTTTGGAGGAAAATACTATGAATAAGAAGGCATTAAGAAGAATAATAATGGAAACGGCGATGGCTGCAATGTTGATAGCTATCGGCACTGCATATTCATCGACAGAAGAAGGTGAGGGGGACAGGGACAATCGCAAGTCTTCCTCCTCTTTTTCGACGAATAACTCAAGCAGCAATTACGAGCAAAAGATAGAGAAGATAGAAGAGAGAATCAAAGAACTTGAAAAAAAGAAAAATGAGGAAACCAAAAGGCTTAAGGAAGAGATAGAATGTAGAAAAAATGAAATCACGAAATGTGAGAAAGAGATAAAAGATAGAAAAAATGAAATCGCAATATCTAATGAAGAGATAGGATTTAAAGAAGATAAAATCAAAGAACTTGAAAAAGAGAAAGATGAGAAAACCAAAAGGCTTAAGGAAGAGATAGAAGCACTAAAGAAATGAGAATCCAAGGGGAGGGACTCTTTGAGTATGGTTCCAGAGTGAAACACACTCATGCGCAATTATGAACAAGTAGGTTTAAGTTACAAAATCACTTGTAATGCAGATTTTCACAAATCGAATTTGTCTTAAAAATTACTTGGCTGGCAAACGATCCGAGTATACATTGGAAAAGTGAGCATTGTAACTTTTTCAATTACTGGCGGTTTTGTGCTATGATCTTTCACATATTCACTAATGTGTTGAATTATGTATTTGAGATTAAAGAATGGGAAGCAAGTTATTAATAGATGCTCATTACCCTGGAGAAACTAGAATTGCTGTTCTTGCAGAAGATGGTTCTGTAAACAATTTTGAAACTGAGTATGCAGACAGAAAATTAATAAAAGGGAACATATATCTAGCAAAGGTCGTGAGAGTGGAGTCCTCTATACAGGCCGCCTTTGTGGATTATGGAGACAAAAGACATGGATTTCTGCCATTTGCAGAAATAAGTCCAAATTATTATCGGAAAAATAGTGAGTCTGACGACCAAAAAGAAGTGGAAAATCCGAGTATTCAAGATGTGCTTCATTATGGACAAGTTTTGTTGGTACAGGCTATTCGTGAAAGAAGAGGAGAAAAATGTGCAGCTTTTTCGACATTTTTAAGTCTTCCAGGCAAATATTGTGTTCTTGTTTCGAAATCAAACGGAAAATCTGGGGGTATTTCGAAAAAGATTGATATATCTGACAAAAGTAGATTGCGAGAAATAATATCTTCTCTTGAAATTCCAGAAGGTCTCGGAGTTATCATAAGAACTGCCGGAGAAAAACGCACTCCTCAAGAAATAAAAAGAGATTTTGAATATCTTTTGAGATTGTGGAGCGAAATAGAGGAGAGAGCAAAATCATCCAATATTCCTCTCTTAATCCATGAGGAAGGAAACATAATTAAAAGAACCATAAGAGATTTATATCAACGAACAATGGATAAAATAATAGTGCAGGGAGTTGAAGCGTATAAGGAAGCCAGAGGATTTATGAAACTTTTTACTCCAAGCCATTGCAAAAAAGTCATCCTATACAAAGATGGTCGAAGTCCCATATTTTTCAAATATGGAGTCGAGGAAAAAATTAGAAAAATACTGGATACAACTGTAACTCTACCTTCAGGAGGCAGTATAGTTATTAACACCACTGAAGCTCTTACAGCAATTGATGTTAATTCTGGAAAGATGAAAAGTGAGAAAACAATAGATACAACAGCAATTAAAACAAATTTAGAGGCAGCAATTGAAATAGCCAGACAGATTCAACTACGTGATATAGCAGGACTTATTGTTGTGGATTTTATAGATATGATTGATTCAGAATCTTCTTTAAAAGTTGAAAAAAAATTCAAAGAATGTATGAGTAGTGATTATTCAAATACCCAAATCGGCAGAATAAGCCAATTTGGTTTGTTGGAAATTTCAAGACAGAGGTTGCGCCAAAGTCTTTCTGATAAAAATTTTGTAACATGCAGGCATTGTAATGGAGCAGGAAGAATACTTTCTGATGAAACTATTGGAATGTCTATTATCAGGCAGATAGAAGGATTTCTGGTTGATGCAAATGCTATGGCAATAGTTGTTGAAGTCTCAAATGGAATAGACCTCTTTATTTTGAACAATAAAAGAGATATTCTTGTATCTCTAGAAAAACAATATAATGTATTCATAGAAATTGTTAGAAATCCCTCATTGTTGGTCTCTGATTGTAAGATCATAATTAAAGAATTTAGAGAAGCAATGGAAGATGAAACAATTAAACAGGAGCCTGTTAAATATGCTGTTTACGGAAGTAAGAGTAAATCTGTTGCAATTAAAAGAAAAAAATCAAATTTTACAAAAAAGAAAAAAGAGAACCAAAATAACGTACAACAAGATGATCACACAACAGAGAGCAAACCTATTGCTGAAACTACAGTAAAAGATAAATGGATAAAGAAAATTTTTGGGTAACTTAAAAATATGAATGGATTTGCTGATTTTATAAAAGAGTGGGGATACATAGCAGTATTTTTGGGATCTGCAGTGGAGGGGGAAACAGTCATTCTGACTGCTAGTGCTCTTGCAGCCTTTGGTTATTTGTCTATCTATAAGGTATGTGCTATAGCCTTTGTAACAACTGTTGTTGTTGATCAAATCCTCTTCTGGATTGGGTATAAAGCTGGAACTGATTGGATCATCAGGCGATTTCCAAAGTTCTCTAAAGCAAGAGCAAAGGTATATACTTTGTTGCACAAAATGGACATTCTTTTCATATTTTCCTTCAGATTTATATATGGCATCAGAATCCTCAGTCCGATAGTGATAGGTTCCGCTAAAGTAAATCCATCAAGGTTCTCACTATACAATACTCTCTCAGGTTTAACATGGGCAATAGTCAGTAGCTTCGTTGGATATATAATTGCTGATCTTGTTATGGACGGCAAATTCGATACAATGCCAACTGTTCTCGCTATAACCATATTGATAATTATCATATCCGGAGGAGTTGGATTGTTTTTTAAACAAAAAGATAAAAAATCTGGCTCTGGTGATGAAAAATTTTAAGAAATTACTTGAAATGATATGTTGGGATGAAGAAATTGTATGGTCCCGAAGTATGGTAAGACGATAAACATGTGAGGGAAAAGAACCAGAGTTAAAGACTCACATCAACTCTCTCAAGAACTATACAGTTATGGTAAGTATATTGGAATGCCTACCCTACTCAGCAAGGCGTTTTTTTGCATATCAATTTGCATTTCAACTGATCTCCTAAGGACAGAGTTCTTTGAAACTGCAGAAGGGGTTCGCTTTTTTTT
>JAISOC010000109.1 GCA_031275915.1 Holosporales bacterium
GAAAAAGTCCTTTCGGATTGTGATGTCATATCCTTGAACACGATTTAAAATGTATGTCCGTATAATATATATTATGGAAACTTTCTCAAGAATCATACAAACACACAAAAAACAACTCATCTTTACTCTAACTCAAAACAAAAAATATAGAAAGAGATAACTCCAGCCAGGAACTGACACCTAAATGTACAGTATGCTTTCCTTTAGTGTACGCTTGCTCACTATCGTTCGCTAACGCTACTTCTGACAGTGTTTATAGAAGATAAGATACTACATTAGTTATCAATCTCTCCAGCCAGAAAGCCATGTAACACAAGAAATTGTGCACCCAACCATCGAGAATTAAACTCCTGTTGTACTGATTAAAGCACGTATTTTATTCCTATTTTGAAAATATGATCATAATATTTTAGCGAACATCCTGAGGTACCTTCCACGTAAGACATTATTATGGATAAAGATGCAGTCAAAAAAGAGATTAGATTCTTAAAGAATGAGATTAAGAAACACGACAAATTGTATTACAACAAATCGAAGCCAATTGTAAGCGATTTTGAATACGATAATTTAAGAAAAAGGCTTTTGGAATTGGAGCAAAGTTTTCCAGAATTTGATAATTCGAATTCACCGTCTCACAAGATTGGTCCAACGACAATTCACACTCCTTTCGCCAAAATAACTCATAAATATCCTATGCTTTCACTGGATAATGCTTTCACAAAAGGTGATATAGATAATTTCATAGATAGAATATCCAGATTTCTCAATGTTTCTCGAGACAACATTGATTTTTGTGCCGAACAAAAGATAGATGGAGTTTCCGCCTCCATAATATATAAGCACGGAAAAATAGATATAGCTTCAACGAGGGGGAATGGGTACATTGGAGAAAATATAACTGAGAATATAAAGACCGTCAGAAATATTCCTCATGAAATTGATACAGAAGAACAAGAATTAGAAATACGAGGAGAAGTATATATGCCTCTTTCTTCATTCGAAAATTCTGGATTTGTAAATCCAAGAAATGCGGCTTCTGGGGCGTTGAGGCAACTTGATCCATCTATCACCTCTTCCAGAAATCTCAGGTTTTTTGCCTATTACATAGATGACAATTCTTGCAGTTCTCAGATATCTATCCTAAATATCCTAAAAAAAATGGGATTTGATGTTGCAAATTTTAGTTTATGTAAAAATTTGAATGAAATTATGAACTTCTACGAAAATACTTTAAAGAGCCGAAAACTTCTCGATTATGAAATAGATGGAGCTGTTTTTAAGGTAAATGATCTGAGTTTCCAAAAAAGGCTGGGATTTGTGGGAAGGAGCCCCAGACATTCCATAGCTTTTAAATTTCCAAATGAAGAAGCTACCACACAAGTAAATGATATAGAACTTAGTGTTGGCAGATCCGGAACTATTACACCCGTTGCTCTATTGGAACCAATATCTCTCGGAGGAGTTACTATTTCAAGAGCTACTCTTTATAATTTCAACGAAATGAAAAGACTAGACTTAAGGATAGGAGATACTGTTGTTGTTAAAAGATCTGGAGATGTTATTCCAAAGGTAATTTCTGTTGATCTAACAAAAAGACCAGCTAATTCCAAGGAATATGAACAACCAACGATTTGTCCTTGTTGTTACACAGAACTTATAAACGATCCAGGAATGGTACGCGTATATTGTCCGAATCACTATAGTTGTCCATCTCAAGTAGTTCAATACATGATTTACTTTTGTTCCAAGCATTGCTTTAATATAAATGGCCTCGGTAAACAGCAAATAAATGATTTCTATAATGATGGGCTAATAAAAAATCCAATAGACATTTTTGAATTATACAAATATCCATTGAAAGACAGAGATAGGTTTGGAGAAATATCTGTCAAGAAGCTTTTGCAAAATATAGAGGACAGCAAAAATATAGAACTTCACAGATTCATAATGAGCCTTGGTATTCCCCAAATTGGAGAAATTTCTTCAAGAGCTCTTGCTGACAGATTTCAAAGTATTGAAAATGTGTTGAAAAATGATATTGAAGAATTATCAGAAATAGGTGGCATAGGAGATAATTTAGCTCTTGATATACACAGATTTTTCAAAACTGACATAAATCTTCAATTCATCAATAATTTACTGAGGCACGTCACAGTATTTTATAAGGCCCTTAGTGAAGATCACAAATTATCTGGAAAAATCGTGGTGTTTACAGGAAAATTGAGCAAAATTAGTAGAAATGAGGCAAAACAAATGGCAATAAGAGTTGGAGCTATAGTTGGATCATCTGTATCAAAAAATACGGACTACCTAATTGTAGGAGAAAAACCTAGTTCAAAATTGAAAAAAGCAATTGAACTTGGAGTGAAGGTAATAACTGAAAAAGAATGGATGGAGAAATTTTAAACAATGCCGAAAGTAATGTTAGAGAACGAAGTAAGCAAGCATACACACCAATACTTTTTCTCTCCCTGCCCTACCCTACAATACACTTGGTCAAATGTCTTGCCTCTAAAAGAATGTGAGTTTAAAAGCCAATGAAATTCGTATTAACTATTGTTTCTGTGATTTTAGTGTCTGTTATTACATACATCCATACTCCGAAATTTGGAAGTTTACCAGATGGAAATCGCTTAGAGAGAATCAAAAAATCTACAAATTATAAAAATGGTCAATTTCACAATATTCATCCAAAAGATTTAGCAAAACCTGTTGGCTTCTTAAAAACTTGCTCAATTTTGTTTAAAATTATTTTATCCATTGTTGGAAATCAAGAAAAGGCAAGAAATGAAATTCCCTCAACAAAAACAAATTTAATTAACTTGAACAAAATGGAAGATGTGCTTATTTGGTTTGGACACTCTTCATATTTCATTCAAATTGAAGGCCTGCGTATTATGGTTGATCCGGTTTTTAGTGAGGTCTCATCCCCTATTCCATTCTTTCCAAAAGCGTTCCCAGGAACAAATGTATACACCACCAGTGATATTCCAGATATTGATTATCTCGTTATTACTCACGATCACTGGGATCACCTCGACTATGAAACAGTAAAAAAATTGAAAATTTCGAAAATAATATGTCCTTTGGGAGTTGGAGCTCATTTGGAAAGGTGGGGATTTAACAAAGAAATCATTATTGAAATGGATTGGCATGAAACTGTTGTTTTTGATAACGGATTTAAAATTCATTGTTTACCAGCTAGGCATTTTTCTGGTCGTGGATTTTTAAGAAATAAGTCTTTATGGGCCTCATTTTTAATGGAATCTCCAAATTGTTTCAAGATTTTTATGGGTGGAGATGGAGGATATGACACTCATTTCAGAGATATAGGAAAAAAATTCAACAGTATCGATTTGGCTGTTTTAGAAAATGGACAATATAACGAGAATTGGAAAAACATTCATATGCACCCAAAAGAAACAATACGGGCAGCCAAAGATCTTAAAGCAAGAGCAGTCTTGCCAGTTCATAATTCCAAATTCGCCCTTTCGACACATTTGTGGTATGAGCCCCTGGAAAATATCGTTGAATTTGGTAAAGAATTAAAGATATTAACTCCTATGATTGGGGAAAAAGTTGATCTAAAAAATAAAGAGCAGAAATTCAAAAAATGGTGGAGATAGCATATTTTGGGGATTAACAACTAAATGTAAGAGTTCTAGCTACAAAATCTTATCTTCTATAAACACTGTCAGAAGTAGCGTTAGCGAACGAAGTGAGCAAGCGTACACTCTTACCTTTTCTTTCTTCCTATCCATATACTATTTTCCTTTTTGGAACAGCAGCAGAGATCCCAATTGTAGAGCGCTTGGTCAAGGTAGAGAGCGAAGCGAACCTTGACCAAGATAGCGGAGCAATTGGTACAATGAGGTTCCTCCAAAAAGAAAAGCATACTGAATAAACACAAAACTCTGTAGCTAAACTTTTATATTTAGGTGTCAGTTCCCATATTTTGAATCAGCGATAGATTCACTGGAAATATTTACACTTCGATAACAATAGGAGCGTGATCTGATGGACGTGGCATAGCTCGCACTTTTCTTAAAATTTTTGCATGATT
>JAISOC010000009.1 GCA_031275915.1 Holosporales bacterium
TGGGACAATAACTGATGAAATTAAAAAAGAACTGAATGATTTTTTAACAGAGTTTAAGAAGAAATGGAAAATTTAAAATCTGTAAAAGATAGAATGCACACTGTTGATAGCCTCATAAAAACAACCAATGCCATGAAAATGGTATCCACAGTTAAAATGGCAAAATTTGGGAATGTGTGCAAATTTTCCAGGGAATGTGCAGAAAAATTGTTTGAGATGCTCTCTCTTGTTCTTGGGAATCTTATTTTCGAAGAAAAACTAGAGGATGATCATTGGCTCTTGTCCAAAAATAAAAATGGAAAAATTTTGGTGTTAGTTCTCTCTGCCTCACGTGGATTTTGCGGCGCCTTCAATAATTCTGTCATAAATGAGGCTAACAAACTGATCTCACATAACAAAAACTGTAAAATAAAAATATTTGGTAAAAAAGCAGCGGTTGTTGCCCCAACGGAAGTGATAGATATAGAAGACTGGTTTAATATTCAATCTTTTTCAAACAAGATATACGAAATTATAATGGATAACTTAACAAGTGACAGAATCTCAAGAATTATGATAGTGAGCGGAAAACACAAAAATTCTTTGGTGCAAAAAGCAGAGGCTTCCAGTGTTTTTCCTCTTTCAATTGAAAAGATTCCAAGATATGTGAAGGTTGATGAAGATGAAGTTGAAATAGCTGAACAACTTTTTCAGTCATACATGACGAAGTTATTGAATACTGTCATTGTGGAGCATATAAATGCAGAACTAGCAGCGAGAGTGATGGCCATGGATAATTCTGTGAGAAACGCAAGGGACATGTATGATAACCTCAATATGATTTATAACAGATCAAGACAGGCGAAAATAACTCAGGAGCTTGCTGAAATAGTGAATAGTATGGACAGTGTGCAATGAATCACTCCCGGCCATATAAGCAGAAAGTGATTCAAAAGAATTCCTTATGTTTACAAAATTAGATTAGGTAAATCTTCTCCATTTGAAATCAAACGGAACTCTTCTTTTTATTGTTGCCATTTCTTTGGAGAAAATCTCATCACTTAACGATTGATTTGCAGCATTCTCAGCAGGGATCGAGGATTTACCAAGATTATTAAATAAATGATTATATATTTCTTCAAAAGATATTGCTTGTCGTATTCTCGTCACGTTTATTTCTCCATTAAATTCTGTAACTACAGTTGATAATGGACTCATATAGAGTTTATAAGCAGGTTTTTTCGATGTACCAGTATTTTTCGTGCTAACGCAAAATGCCTCAAGAGATGATACAGATGTATTTATACCACCAATCATACTGTTTGCAAGTGTGTAATTCCCATACAATTGTGCTCCCTTTGCATTCACCAATTCATTTATAAGCTCAACGGCCTCGATTGGTGTAAAACCAAAAACAACACCTGTATCAGTAATTTCATTTTTTTTTGCTGCTTTTTCGTCTGTTCCCTCAGAAAAAAGCAAAACACTACCATCTGGAATATGAAGAGTGTCGAAATTAGATTGATTATTTTCAAACATCGGATTTTTCCATTCAACACCTTCAAATTTGTGCCCTGGAGTTATGCTCGATGTTGAGCAGTGTCCTTGAGCAATTACCCCCAAGGCACAGCTGGATGCTAATAATAGTTTAAAAAAAGTATTCATGAAGTTATCCTCCTTTTGAATCAACTTCAAAAAACAGTACTCATAAGTATTATAACAGTAAGGGTATTAATTTTTAGTTAACACAAAAATATCGTTAAATATTTTGAAGAACTTGTATTTATTCCTGCGTTCAGATTTTTCTGTTATTTTTGCTTCCAGAACATAGGCGTACACACCATAAAAATTGGAATTACCTCTAATCGACCTACCAGCATATCTATCATCAATATAATCTTGGAGGCTGTATTTAAGCTGGAGTATGTGTCAGTTGTTGCAGTTAAGAAATCTAAAGGAAATCCTGCATTAAATAAACAGGCTCCAACGACAATTGTACTAGTCCCAACATCGTATTCTCCAACAGAACATATCAAAACTATACTCACAATGAATGTAAAAACAAATAAAACGAAAAATGCCACAACTGAAATCATTAAGTTTTGTCCTATCGCGTTGTTATAATATTTGGGAATTACAATATAATTTGGATTTACTATCTTCTTCATGTGAGTTTTAATTATCTCCCAAATAATTTGTACTCTGAACAGTTTTATTCCTCCAGATGACGATCCAGAACATGCCCCTATCATTGGCAAAAGAAAAAACAGAATTTTAAAAAATTGGCTGTGATACGTATAACCTGTCAAAGTGAATGCGCTTGTGGTGATTCCAGACACTATTCCAAAAAAAATATTCACTGCAGTTTTTACTGATATATTGTTTTCATTATTTATAAAAGAAAAAATTACTAACAACAAAACTGCTCCAAAAACGAATTTTATATAAAATTTAGTTTGTTGATTACTATAAAATGCTCGCAATCCCTTCTTAAACATACCAACTAATTCCAAGAAGGTTAATCCTCCAATTAACATTGCACATCCTATAATCAAATCAATTTGAGTGCTGTTAAACGCCGCTATTCCTTCATTTTTTGTTGAAAATCCTCCAGTAGCGACAGCAGAAATTCCATGACATATAGAATCAAATACATTCATTCCTGATAAATTTAGCAATACAACAAAGATGCTGATGATTACCACATAGGCCACTAAAAGAAAAAGAAGAAGGTGAGAACTTCTTGGCAAAAATTTATTAGACTTATCAGAATTTTCAGTCTGAAACAACTGCATTCCTCCAATTTTCATCAGTGGAGAAGCAATAATTGCAATTGATACAATTCCTATTCCTCCAATAAACATAAGTATGAACCTCCAAAGAATGAGAGATTTTGGAAGACTTTCAACATTGCTGTAGATAGTCGCACCAGTTGCGGTTACCCCTGAAGTTGCTTCAAAGAGAGCTGATACAAAATCTACTTTATAGTCAGAGTACAAATAGAATGGAAACGAGCTGAGAAATGCAAAAACAACCCAAAAACAAACAACTATAAGGTACATATCATGTCTCGAAAAGTTCAATTTTGATTCGACTTTGCAAGACAAAATTATGCTGACCCCGATGAATAAACATACAACTATCGAAGGAATAAAAAGCCAAATGTTCTTCGAAGAACAAAATGCAAGATCATAAACTAGAGGAATTAATAGGGCCACAGCCATTCCCCCCAGCATTACTCCATTTAAATACGTAACGGCTCTGGCATTAATCTTCATCTACAGATTTATCCATACAATTTGCATAAAATCAAATTGTTACATTCTAACAAGTTTTATATAGGAATATAAACCCTGCCAGAAATAGCGCTAAAGAACGAAGTGAGCAAACGTACACTCCTACCTTCTCTTTCCTCCCACAAAAAGGAAAGATATTTAGGTATTTGTTGGTGATTTTTTATGTCAAGATAAAATATTAAAGCCAATATTTGGGCACAAATTCTCAATGTATATTTATGCCGTTCAATGCAAAATAACATCATTACTTGCAAATATTTATTTGTTAACTTCACATTAACACTTTTTTAACTATTTATATTGTACAATATAGCCCAGGGAAAACAATTGTTTCCATAAGGAGTGTAAATTATGATTAAATCCTTTGAGAAAATATCTTTAATAACGCTACAGTGCTTGGTTCTTGTTGAGAATTCTGCATACACGTCACCTAATTATTTTTCAGACGTCAAGGCTGCAGCACGTGTGCTTAGTAATGTTGATATATTTGATGAATCCAATAATCAAGTGTTAAAGCACGAACCTCCACAAAAAAATATTCTTTCGAGTTCAAAAATTGTTGCTCCGCGATCTTCTCTGTCTTTGAATACAAAAGCAGATAAAATCACAGATGAAGTTTTGCGTCCTGTAACATCAATCAGGGAAAAAACTACAGATGCACATAAACTTATGAGCAAGACTTTACCTATTATTCACTCTGATAAAAATCGTCACAAATCCTCGCGTACAACAACATCTGAACCAGATAATAAACCAAATAATGAACCATATAAAATTTTAATGATTCCATATGCTGTAAAACCACCTTACAACACATCTGCGAACACACACGTATTTACAGATCGGGAAGATCACGCAAACACCAATGCACATGAACCTTCAAGATATACTCCACCTTCAACGTTCCGCAGCAGAAGCTCATCTTCAGTAATGCTACATTCTCACTTTTCAAATACCGAAAGTATTTCATCTAATTTGACTTTTTCACCATACAAGTCTCCATTATCTTCGAATGCAAATACATACAATGACAGTGGAATTTCTTTGATGCCACATCCTCACCAAGTGGATGACGAAGTTACCAGACCATATGAGTATGTTCCATCGACACCTACTAGCAGAGAAAGGTCCATTTCGCCATCTTCATCAAAAAGGAAACTTAGCAAGAGACCTCCATGCCTATCCCCGGCGGATTCAACTCTCAAAATATTGCGTATTATGCAGGAAAACATTTCTCAATCTAAGGGAGAAGATGCTTTAGAATTCATGTCTATGTTTTTTGCCAGGGGGAAAACCGAATTATTAGCCTTGTCAGCCTCGTTGATGGCAATTGAACAGAGCATTGGTCAGGTACTTAATTCTTCATTTAGTATTGCTAATATCACTGATGTTAGCCTGGGGGATGGAACAGGAAGTGTAATTGCATCTGCCTCAGCAAATGGTATATCACCTGAAATTGTGATAGCCACGATATCTCCATTAACTTCAGAATTACTTTTTCCTAAGTCGGCTCAATTATTCGAATCGAGTTTCCTTTTTACAAAAAGCATTTCCAAATCGGTATTGGAGGAAGCTATTGGCAAACCACCAAAATTTGATTTGTCTTACAACCAGATTGTACAAAATAATAGATTCTCCGATAATGCTCAGTTATTTCTGGCTTTGCTGCAACTTTTGGGAAATAACAATAATATTCATTCTAATACAAGCTTCTATACTTTGAATAGCAATAATATGAATAGCAATAATATCAACAATAACAATCAAATGCCAACAGCTTGTGTGGTATTTTTGGATATATTAAGGGGAATGACAACCTCAAGTTCATACGATTTAAACAGTGAATTGCAGAAACTTTTGAATGGCTCTGAGAAAATTCCGGATGAATATATCATTCACTTTAAGAATTTTCAAGAAACAACAGGACATTCCATATTGCGCGAACCACTCCAAACCCCAGATGAGTTTGTTAAATCAATTGAACATAAGAACCCTGAAAAGTCCACATTAATATTCAATTTTTCGGCAAGACAAAGCTCTAAATTCTCATTTTTTATGAAGCCACAATTTAACGGTAATAATATAGATAGTAAAATGTTACAGTTGAATTTTATAACATCTATTCCACCTGAAGCCTATGAAGAATCAAAAATTTCAGCTGAAGCAACAGTGTCTGAAATAACGAAATTAACAAAGGAATATTTTGATAAGGTAACAAATTGCGATCAATCAAAAATAGAAAGGAATTACAAACAGAAAAATAGCCCTGCACCCACGTCTCTAACTGGAGGCCTGTTGTGGAGCCTGTCACCTTCCAGTAGTCCACCCCTGCCTAACAGTCCTTTGCCAACAAGAAGTCCACCGTTAGTAAACAGCCCTGGATTGGAGAGCAATAATGCGGAAAATGTTTTAAGACAATTATTTGAACTCATCAAAAGCTATACTGCGTATAAACAATATGGCAAAGCACAACAGCCAAGCGATTGATAAAGAATCATTATCAAACAAGAAACGAAAAAGTGGGTAAGTTGCAAAATGCAAACTTACCCCAACATTAAGGCTATTTGAATAACTATGAGCTTTGCCAGATATAATGCAAAAAATACTACAATCAGGGAAAAATCCAATCCGAAAACTGAAGGAACAAAATTACGAATAATGGCGAGCAGAGGTTCTATTTTGATCATTAAAAACATATATATTTTCAGCAGTACGCTATCGCTGTTCTTTATAATTCCGAAAAAAATTATCCATCCAAGAATGATATACCCAATGAGTATATACCCTATCCAATCCATTACACTTATAATAAAACTGGCTATTGCCACTAAAAATATTCCCATATTAATAACTCTTTAAAAGAACACCAGAAAACCTGGAAGCTTCAGCCAGGGCTTTCCCAGTTCCAAGTACAACACAATTTAACGGATTTTCCGCTATTTTAACAGAAACACCAGTGATATGGGCAATAACGGTATCAAGGTTATGAAGTAAGGCACCTCCACCTGTTAGTGTTACTCCGCCATCTATTATATCTGCAACCAATTCTGGAGGAGTGTTTTCAAGAACTTCTTTAACTCCGCTGGCTATGGCAGATACAGGATCCATTAACGCCTCTGCAATGTGCTTTTGTGTTATTTCAAGATCCCTTGGATTACCATCAAGTAGGCTCCTACCTTTAACAATCATCTTCAGATCTTTGCTGGTTGAAGTACACATAGCAGACCCTATCTCTTTTTTAACACGTTCAGCTGTCGCCTCACCTATAAGCAAGCTGCAATTCTTGCGTATGTATGTGATGATGTCTTCATCCATTTTGTCTCCGCCAACTCTCAAAGAGGAGGCATTAACTATGCCTCCGAGAGATATAACTGCAACCTCTGTTGTTCCTCCACCTATATCCACTACTATAGACCCCACAGGACTAGTTATTGGAAGATTAGCTCCAATAGCAGCCGCCATAGGTTCATCTATCAAAAAAACCTCTCTTGCTCCTGCTCCTTCTGCCGATTCTTGAATTGCTCTTCTCTCAACGGCCGTCGCTCCGTGCGGGACACAAATCACTATTCTTGGAGCTGTAAAAAGACTTCTATTGTGCACTTTTCTGATAAAGTGTTTTATCATCTCTTCAGCTACTTCGAAATCTGCTATAACTCCATCTCTAAGAGGCCGGATCGCTTGTATATGTCCAGGAGTTTTTCCAAGCATTTGTTTTGCATCATTTCCAACTGCCAGGACAGATGGCCTATTGCTCACATTCGCAACGGCGACAACTGATGGTTCATTAAGTACTATCCCCTTGCCATTAACATAAACAAGAGTATTGGCAGTTCCCAAATCAATCGCCATATCAGTTGATAAAAAGCCAAGAATGCGGTTAAGCATTTACCAGAATGTCCGTGTTCAAATTTCAACAATGTGCATTATACATAACTTTTAAGGTAAGAACCACAAAACGTTGGTGATTTGGTGCGATATTCGTTTATAATCTTGGCATAGAATTATTTTGATCTATTCAGTTATGAACAAATTGGCATTGGGTATGTTGTCTGCTTTATTGATTACTGCCTGTGAACATAAAGAGATTTTGCAAGGTAAAAGAGAGGAATTTTTACAGAATGCGGATGCAATTAGGATTAATAAAGACACGGCTGCTATGAGTATTAGCATGCCTTCTGCTATCTCTTTAAAATCTCATGTTCATGTCGGAGGAAACGAACAACACAATGCTTCCAATTACTTAATGCCCAAAACTTTTAGCACTGCTTGGACAAGATCTGTTGGAGGAGATATAGGAACCGATCTTATATGTAATGACGGAAAATTATATGCCGTAAATTCATATGGAGACCTTGTATGTTTGAGCTCTAAATCAGGAGATATTCTATGGAAGCAAAACATATCTTCTCACAATGATGGAGTCAGCTTTACAGGAGGCATAGCTTTCCTCAACGATAATATCTTCGTTTCTACAAATCATGGAGAGGTCATTGGTATATCTTCTAAAACTCGAAAAGAATTATTTAGAAATTCAATTTTAATTCCAGTTAAAAGCAATCCTGTTGTAAAAAATGACAAACTTGTGGTTACGACTATAAATAATAAAACATATTGCCTTTCAACAAGAAACGGTAAGAATGAATGGGTAAAAATAGGAGCTCAAGAAGAAGCTGTTATGGAAAAATCTGGAACTCCGGCTATCTATGGAAACAATGTGATATGTGCATATACAAATGGAGATATAGCATCTGTTAGTCTGGCAACTGGGGAAGAGATCTGGAGCGATGTTCTGTTTTCTGCTAACACAGAAGACAGTGGTTTTGTGATATCTCACATAGTGGCTTCACCTGTTGTCAGCAACGGAAAAGTTCTTGCTGCTACCTCAGAATCCAAGATGGCCCTTATTGATGCTTCATCCGGCATAAGAATATGGGAACAGGTAGTTGGCACAATGAACGCCCCCGTAATAGTCGGTTCATGGGTATTCGTTATAACCAGTGATGGTTCCTTAATGTGCTTCTCATTTAATGATGGATCTGCTAAATGGAGCTCAAAAATTGGCAGCGACAAGGGAAAATTGTTTGGCCCAGTTATTATTAATGGCAATATCTGTGTTTTCTCAGAGCATGGAGAAATGATGCTCTTTGATTCAAATAATGGAAAACTAAAGAAATTCGAGGATTTGAAAATTTATATATCAGGATCTCCAATAATTGTCGATAAGTCTATGTATGTAGTTAGCGGTTCAAATGTTGTATGTTTAAGGTAGCCATAATCGGCAGAACGAATGTTGGAAAATCCACGTTATTTAACAGATTGTCAAGATCAAGAGATGCCATAACCTTTGACAGGCATGGAGTAACTGTCGATCTCAGAGAAAAGATAGTGGATGTATACGACAAGAAATGCATCCTTATAGATACTCCAGGAATGTTTGATTTAAAAATCACAGAAAAAATGTTGAAGGAAGTCATCCGTGAAGCAGATGTCATTCTATTTGTTATAGATGGAATGTTTGGAATGACAGGAAAAGACACAGAAATATCGAATATTTTAAGAAAAAGCAGCAAAAAAAAAGTAATTTTGGTTGTAAACAAAAGTGAAAAGAAAGAATCTGATGCAATTTTTATTGAAACTCTTGAAATAGGTTTTGAAAATAATGTGCAGATTTCAGCAGAGCATGGAAGTGGTATTGAGGATCTTCTTGAAACTCTATTCAAAATGATTCCAGAAAATAATCAAAACGCCTCTGAAATGGGGATGGATTATATAAAAATAGCTATAATTGGAAGGCCTAATGTCGGCAAATCAACCATCGTGAACCAAATCATAAAGGAGGACAGAAGACTTGTGGCTGATATATCTGGTCTCACTCGAGAATCATGTGACATTAATTTTGAATTTAATGATAGGCGCCTTAAAATCATGGATACTCCAGGAGTTAGGAAAAAAGCAAAAATATCTGATCATCTAGAGAAAATATCTGTTGCTAATACTCAAAAAGCATATAAAGAAGCAGATGTTGTAATATTAGTTATAGACGCTTCAACATTTATTGCTGGGGAAATAGAGAGACAGGATTTACTATTAGCAAGCCAGGTAATACATGATGGTAAGCCAATATTGCTGACACTCAATAAGGTTGACCTAACTCCATATGCTAAAGATGAATCTCCAGAATTTTTGAGAAAAAATATACAAAAAGGCCTACATCAACTGAAACATGCTCCTTTTATTTTCACCTGTGGGGAAAGTGGAGAAAATATCGATAGAATGCTCCTTAAAGTATTGGAGCTGCATGATAAGCAGAAAAAAAAGATTAAAACAGTGGAGTTAAACAAATGGCTTTCCAAAGTTAAGGACTCAGATATTTTGCGAAGGGGATCTTCACAATTCAAATTGAAATATATGACGCAAATCAGCACAACCTCATTAAAATTTCTGATTTTTTGCACAAAAATAGAAAATATTAAAGAATCTCACAAAAGATTTCTCACTAATCATTTTAAAAAACAATTTAATCTCGAAGAAATTCCAGTTGATTTGTATTTCCGAGCGCAAAACAAAAGATAGGCGGCTGCTCCTGGTTTATTCTGAAAATAATAGAAAATTCATGACATATCTTTCTTAAAAAATTTTTCCAGAAATTAACATACTTTATTAACATACTTTTAATCTTAACTCTTGAACTGAATCTCATCCTCTATAACCACTGTTAAAAGTAGCATTAGATGTATGGTCCCAGCATGAAGTGATATGGGTCTTTAATAAATCTCTGGTTCTTCATAATTCTTATAGAAGTACTTATTAACAGTAGCCTCCTGTATAGTTCTATTCATTCTCTCAACCTACCCATTTGTCCATGGATGTTTTACCTTTGTAAGTCTATGTTCTATGGAATTCTCCTTACATACTCTATCAAACAACAGAATACTTCTTAGAAAGCTTCTTCAAACTCTCTTTACTATTCTGTATTTCTCTACGCACTGCCTCAGTTGTCTTGGCACAGCCGTGTAAAACTTGTTCCATAATTCTTTCCTCTATATTTTGTACTCTTCACAGTTTATCATACTATCATACTTCGGGACGGTACATGAGGTTGACATCTTGTGGCAACACAATTTTACTCAAAAAAAAAGGTATTTGTGCTATAAGCTGTAATCGATCGTTGTCTGCAAAATTTTTGTGTAAATGCATCTCGAATCCTGGAAAAA
>JAISOC010000080.1 GCA_031275915.1 Holosporales bacterium
AATGCTGTATTTAGTGCTGCTATCACACGCCTTGAGCGTGTTCTTGGGATGGTTTGTTAAGCACTGTAAAAAAAACTATACAAATCACTGGGGGATTGTTATAGCCTCTATTCCCTTGGGAAACAGGTATTTAGAGCCTCCCTCAATGGAGTCATTCAATCTTTTTTCAAAAGGGTACTAATGGCCCCAGGTTAGTAGAGAAGTAAGCCCCCCCCCTAATATTACAGCAATACTTAATAGTAACTTCTTCATTACTTCCTCCCCTTTTAAAACAGATAATCTTTTCCTTCATGTATATATTATTACACTCTTCCTAGAGGTATGTTAAGAATTTTATTTGTGTTATTTTTTCATCCATAACCACCGCCTGCCACTTTGGGGGTAAGATTGAAAGTATGCTTGAGCTTTCTGTGATAATCCTATTTACAACTTCGTGAATACAAGCGTTCTTTCAATTCCAGACAGATCTTTTGCAGACATGTGCATCTGTAATTTATCTGCCATATTAGAAACATGATCTTTTTGATTTATTCCTATTTCCACGAAGAGCATACCATTTTTTTTCAGATAATCATGCGCTTTTGGCATTATTTGTTTATAGGCTTCCAGACCATCAACTCCGGCAAATAGGGCTCTATGAGGGTCGTAAAGTGTGGACTTATCAAGGACGCTCTCACTTGAAACATATGGAGGATTTGTCACAATTACTTCATATTGCTTTTTTATATCGCTGAACCAATTTGTTTTCACAAAATCGCATCTATCGTATACTTTGAGTTTTGTTGCATTTTCTTTTGCAATTTCAAGAGTATTTTCATCGATATCTGCAAGAGTAGCCCTTGAGTTTTTATACATAGTGAGGATAGTTAGTGCTATGCACCCAGTTCCACACCCAAGATCTAATATGTTTATACAGGCAGAGTTATCTAGGAAACATTTAAGGAAAAGATCAATTATCAACTCAGTTTCTGGTCTGGGGTCCATTGTATATTCGCCTGTTATATATGAAATTCCATAAAATTCTTTTGATCTTGTGATTTTGGAAACAGGTTCTCCGGCAAATGCTCTTTTTATGCAATTTAACAATTGTGAGAATTGCTCATTTGAAAGTTCATTTTGTTCTGCAAAAAATACTTGATGATATGACTGACCGGTGATGTATGCTAACAATAACAATAATTCTTTTCTATCTATAATTTTGGATAAATTAAAAAGATCACGCCTGTATACCGTTATCACGCAAAATCTCATCTATTCTTTGCAATTTTTCAAATGAATCGTCTATCTTAAATGCAATTTCCGGGATAAATCGCATTTTTAACTTAGTGGCTATTATGTTTTTAAAATAATGTTTGTTTTTCTCTAGAAGATTTACGAGTTCTTTTTTTTGAGAATTTTCAGATGACATTACAAATATTTTTGCATTTCTCAGATCAGGTGACAAATCAACATGGGTGATTGTGAGATTTTTACAGGGCAATCCATAAATATCGTCTCTTAGTAGAGCTTTTGAAAAACATTCACGAATGCTGAGAGCCATTTTGTCATTTCTGTTAGAGTATTTTTTTTTGTTTGTGTTGAACACTGTCATCTCAGGTGTTTAAGTAAATCGTCTGCATTTTACATGAAAATAGCGTTTTCTTCCATGAAAACAAAAAAATGGTGCCGTAAGGGGGAATCGGACCCACGACCTCTCCCTTACCAAGGGAGTGCTCTACCACTAAGCTACTACGGCTTCCCAGTTTTCTTCATTGTACACACGCAGCTTGATCAAGACAATGGAGTTCCTTCAAAAAGGAAAGCATACTGAAGAAACACAAAACTTTGTAGCTAGAACTTCTACATTTAGCTGTCAGTTCCGAAATTACTTATAGTGGTGAATTTCCAGTTTAGTGAAGATATTATTTCTGCTAGCCTTTTATTTGCTGAAGCAATTACTTCTTCATTTTCGGGAGTAATTGTTACTTGAATGTAGATAGCTGCCATTTCACAGTTTAGTGCCTCTTTCAGTTTATCAAGGATGCTGTTTCTTTTGTTGTCTGGTAAGTCTCTGATTCCTTGTATCATGTTAGTAGCTTGACATACTGAAATTTCTCCTTTCTGTAACTTTTCTACAATTTCTCTTAACGATTTACCTTGCAATTTAGTTGTGCATGTTATCTTACTCAGACTTCCAAATGGAATTAGTATCTTAGTTTTTGGAGGGAATAAATCTCCTTCCTTTTCCTTACTTTGCTCTATGATCATTTTTTTGATTATCTCGATTTTGTTATCGTAATTATTAGTTATCCATTGATCAATTAAGTTTCCCAATTCTGGTTCAAAAGGGATGAGCTGTTTCTTTAAAGAATGTAGTAATGTTTTTTGGGTTAGACTGTTTTCTTTATAAAATTCAATCTGTCCCGATGTTAGTTCCTCTTTTGAATTTAAAATTTGTTTAAATTGGTCGATTGGAATAACAAGGCATGTTTGTGTGTATTCATATAGATCTTCCGCTCCAGAATTTTCTTCCGTACTAGAATTTGCTTGTAATAAGCTCATAAACACACACAAACCTGATATCAAAATTAGCTTTTTCACGGCCTTTTCGTCATAAAATAATCATTGTTTCCAGCGGATAATAACTCCTTGTCTAAATTTTTGCAATAAGAATAGTACAGCAAAATAATATGGGCTACCTAAATACCTCGCTTAACATAATTATTACTCCAAATACAACGCATATTAAGTTCTTGATACTAATCGCTTCGTTCCTATTTATTCGAAAAATTAGGTAAAACGGAGTGAATATAACAAAGGTTGTTGCTATTGCCCCTCCAAATGAAAGAACATTCATAAAGGCGTTTGGAATCAGCAATGTTACAAACACAGGAACTAACACAACAAGCAAAGGAATTAATCTGTTGAACCTTGGCTTGATGTTTTCTTTTATAGAGCAAATTAATCCAATTCCTATTCCAACAGCGGATGTTATAATTGCAGACAATGATAGTACCTTGAAAAAAATGTTTATAAATTCACTTCTGGCAGATTCACAGAGTCTGCCAATTAATTCCCCAACATCTACCTGGTGATTTAAAATTCTTTCAAAAAATGAAATATCAATTGAATAAGCAGATTGCAAAGTTGCATAAATCCATAAGATATATATGATTGCTGGAATCAATGTTCCTATAAGAAAAGCCTTCTTTATCTTAGCAGTATCCATTTCCAGAATTTCGCAAACATATGGACAAATATTCTGTACTCCAAATGAGGTAAAAATTACAGGAAGAAAGTAGAAGATATCTTTACACGTGAAAGTACTGCTTTGAATGGCCAGTGTTTTTTCTGCATTAAACGTGCTGGAAATTACTAATGATATTACAAGCAATAATATTAAAAACAATCCTGCATTAACTTTGTTGAATAAATTTGATTTCAAAGCAAATAGAAATAAAAACAAAACAAAACATAAAACGAGAGAGATATTATTATTATTTAAATGAAAAAAATAGTCCAGAATGCTCGAAGTTCCTGCAAAATACACTGAAAGTAAAGACAGTGATAAAATATAAAAACTTGCCATAGTGATATACATTGTGGGTCGACCAGCAAATTTCTTGCTTAATTCGACTATACTGCAACAACTTCCAGATTTTTCAATTAGCCTATTTGTTATAGACGATGTCTGATATGCCACGAAAAACGAAAACAGTATTATTACTGAACTCATGAGAATTCCAATGTTTGCAGAGGCAAGAGGGAGAGCAATCAGCCCTGCTCCTATTGCTGTGCCAGAGACCAAGAATATTGCGCCTAACAATTTAGTCATAACAATTTCTCCTTACAAAAAAGTTTATGGATTAAAAGAATGGAAAAATAAAATACGTGAACAAGATTTAAGAGCAATTGTGCTCACTTCACTCTATTTTTTTTAAAAAGAATGTTGCAGGCGCTCAGCGCCACAAAGCTTCTCGGTGCAAAAACACAACAAGATTTACAGGTCCCAAACAATTAACAATAGGTCTCACTGTGATACAAACAACTTCGCTCATTCTCTGATGGAATACTCTCACAAATCATAGGTTATGTCAAGATTTTTTAGTTGAAAACATGGATAGCATCCTATGGGTCAGAATAAACCCTCCAACTATGTTAACGGACGACAAAAGGACTGCAAAGAACCCTAACCAGGAAGAAGAATGAACTCCAGCCGCTAATATTCCTCCTATTATTATAACGCTTGATATAGCATTTGTAACCGACATGAGAGGAGAGTGTAAAGCCGGAGTTACCTTTAATACCACATAATATCCGACGAAACACGCAAGAACGAATACTGTTAAACTATACATCAGTAGCATGATTATTATATCTCCTTTAAAAGCTGACCATCTTTGGTTAATGTTGTGGATTTTATTATTTCATCCTCAGGATTTGAGAATAGCAATTCTATAAAGGCGAATACATTCTTGGAAAAAAGTTTGCTGGCATCATGATGTATTCCATTCAAAATGTTCACAAATGAGACTACCTTCACCTTTTCTTTATGAATTACTGTTTTTCCATGTTTTGTAATCTCACAATTTCCTCCTGTTTCTGAGGCTAAATCTATAATGATAGAACCGTTTTTCATAAGATCCAAAGTATCTTTTTTAATAATAACTGGAGCTTTTTTAAATGGAATCTGAGCAGTTGTTATCACGATATCCTGCACGGAAATAACAGATTTTAATTTTTCTTCTTGAGCTTTTTTGTATTTTTCAGAAGTTTCTTTTGCGTATACTCCGTCCATCTTATCTTTTTCGTCAGATATAACCTCAACAAATTTAGCTCCCAGGCTCTCTACTTGTTCTTTTGCGGATGCTCTAACATCAAATGCATTTACTGCGGCTCCCAATCTTTTTGCAGTAGCTATGGCTTGCAGACCAGCCACCCCTGCCCCTATAACCAATACTTTTGCTGCTGGTATTGTTCCAGCAGTTGTCATCATCATAGGAAAAGCTCTATTCAATATATGTGCGGCCTCGATAACTGCTCTGTATCCAGCAAGACTACTTTGTGAACTCAAAACATCCATATATTGAGCCTTTGTTGTTCGTGGAATCATATCAAGAGCGTATGAAGTGATGTTCTTCTCTTGAAATATTTTTAAATTTTCTTTGTTTACATGAGGTTTTTGTATGGATATGGATATAGATCCATTTTTCATAGATTTAATAACTTCAGGAGACAAAGGATTTATGGATATCACCATATCTGCTGTAGAAATCTGACCATTTTTATCACAAACTTCATGTCCAAGATTGATCAATTTTTCAGCTATATCATCGGTAATCGGAATCCGAAGTTCTCCATTATTTTTCTCCTTGACAACAAAAATTTTCATACTAGCATAAGTCCAGAACACCGTCATTATAGATAACATATTTCCAAGATTGTGTATATAGACGGTTCCGTAAAATGTTTTTGATATCTTTATTTTTGAAAAAAGATATGGCAAGGAAGTTATGACAACAGCAATTTTTATACCAGC
>JAISOC010000018.1 GCA_031275915.1 Holosporales bacterium
TAAATTCGATAGCAGATATGGAGAAGGGAAGATAGCCTCTCGTATAGGACTAGAATCAGAGGCCATTCTGTACGACAATCCTTTAGATTTATTCAAGGATGTAAAAGATAAAAAATCGGGAAAATTGGGGTGTGTTTTTGTAGATGAAGCTCAATTTTTAACAAAACAGCAAGTAGCTCAACTGTGTCAAGTTGTGGATGATCTTGGTATTCCTGTCCTGGCTTACGGACTAAGAACTGACTTTTTAGGGGAGGCCTTTGAAGGTAGTTTATATTTGTTGCTTTGGGCTGATGAGCTTATTGAGGTGAAAACAATATGCCATTGTGGGAAAAAAGCTACTATGAACGCTAGATTTGATAAAGATAAAAAAATGATACGATCCGGAGCGCAAATAGATATAGGAGGGAATGAAAAGTATGTAGCCTTGTGCCGCAAACATTATCGTTCTGGCAACATCGAAAAATAAGAGTTTTAGCTTGAAAGAAAATAAGCTCCAGACTATATTTGAACTATGCTTAGTCTCCTTCGTCTAGAGGCCTAGGACACCGCCCTCTCACGGCGGCAACACGGGTTCGACTCCCGTAGGAGACGCCAATGAACAATAACGTGGGGCGCCTAGCTCAGGTGGTAGAGCAGCTGACTCTTAATCAGCGGGTCGGGGGTTCGAATCCTCCGGCGCCCGCCATAGCAGCGTGTATTTTTCCGTAAAATTTATTATACAGTTGAAAATAAACATTTACTGTGAGAGAATAAATATTGTATAGTAGCCGAGGTGTAAGATTCTGTTTTATTGGAGATATGAATTATGCTGAAGAGAATGATATGGGGAGTAGGAATGGTGGCTGCTCTCGGAACTAGCTGTGTTTTGGCATCCTCAAAAGACGAGGCTAATGGTAGCTCGCAGGTTACTACCCCTAGCACTGTACCTGATCCTAACAACAATAGTTTTGGGTTCAATAATGGAGATCCGAGTAAAGGAATTGAGGAAGTTTCAACGTCCTCGAATAGTAGTAGCAGTAGTGGTTCAGAGGAGTTTGATGAAGAAGCTTTCTGGAAACAACTCGAAACACATACGAAAGAAACAGAGGATGTCAGGTCATTACTGAATTATGATAGTCCAGAAAAGTTAAGTCAAAGAATTCAAGAGCTTTACAATGAATATAAAACAATAGAGCATGATGATACACCAGAAGCAATCAAGAGAAGACAGCAAATCAAAGGAGCAATAAAATTGGTGGCGGATCGAGTTCCTGGAGAAATAACGTATGAATCTGATACGCAACCTGAAGCAGGAGCACTTGGTTTTCATCAGTCCGACGATCAAGAAGTAATCATCGAGGCGATACAACTGCAAGACAAAATAGATGGAAAAGTACCAAGAACCAAAGCATCAATACTCGCATGGTTATTCTGATCGAGAGGAAATGGCGTATTATAGGATGGACAAAAAAATTAGCTACGAATAAAAAAGGAGGATATGTAATGGAAAGCAAAAACAACGCGTTGCGCATAGTGATATGCTGGGTAGCTGCAATATGGGCAGTTAATAGTAGTTATGGAGGAGCTTGGGTATGGCCTTGGACGCAATTGAATGCTGATCTAATGGACTTTCAGGCAGAGTGGACGGCATTGAGCAACAATAATTTAAACATAAGGTGGAATGTACTTCGTGCAAATGGTGCAAATACGTTGATAGAGCATGCCGTACAACATTATACAGATGATGGATCTATCACTGGCCTTACACCCCAGAGATCAGCACATCTAACCAGAGCAATCTTCTCCCAAGTTGGCGTTGGCGTTCCGATCAATATTACTCAAGTACGACGAAAGATAAATAATAACAATGTTGTGATACAAAGAGACTTTGCCATTCCTGTTACGCAAGGACAGTTAAATGCCGCCTGGAATGCGGTGTTCCCGAATGGTCCTGCTATACCAGTCGGAGGTGTATCAACAAATGGTCGCCCAATTGCATGGTTGCACATATACATGACAGGAAATCCAGCAAATGGGGCTCCCAATAACGGTATCAAAGTCACCACCGTTTTCCTCAGCGATCATTAAATTTGAATGGGGCCAACACTGCCCCTTTCCTCTTACTTTTTTTGTATAATCAGCTGGCGTGTACTTGAAGATTGTCTGCAATGAAAGCTCTTAAAAGAAAGGTTCTCCTCATAATATTGGATGGATTTGGAGTATCTGGAAATGGGTATGGAGATGCGACTTTAGAGGCGAAATTCATACAAAGTTTGAGGAATACGTATCCAAATTCATTGCTAAATGCCTCTGAAGAGCATGTTGGATTACCAAGTGGCCAATTTGGAAATTCTGAGGTGGGGCATATGACGATAAGCTCCGGAAAAGTTGTGAAACAAAAGCTATTGATGATCAACGATTCAATAAGCAGCTGTGAATTTGATCAGAATCCTGTTCTGTTGAATTTTTTGCAAAACACAAAGACCTGTCATATCATGGGGCTTTTCTCAGATGGAGGAGTTCATTCTCACATATCTCACCTTTTCCATTGCCTGAAATTACTTCGCTTAAGAAATATAAAAATAAGAGCCCATCTATTTTTGGATGGAAGAGATGTGACCATGGATAGTGCTCTTAACACCTTGAAAACCGCAGTGTCCAATGAATTAATTAAAGTTTCTGAAATAGCAAGTGTGCATGGAAGGTATTATGCAATGGATAGAGATAGAAAATGGGAAAGAACAGAAGTTTCATACAATGCCATCAAAAATGCGGATTCTGCATACAAAAATGTTGAGGATCCAATAAAAATGATTGAATTCTTCTATAAATCTGGTGTTTTTGATGAAAATATGCCCCCTTTCGTTATGAAAGGATACTCTGGAGCCCTATCAAACGATTCTTTTTGGAATATTAATTTTCGAACAGACAGAATGAAACAAATTCTGACACTGATACATAGTGACGGATTTAAAATATTGAATATGACCAATGTTGATGAAAAAATAGACAGAAATTCTGCAGTGTTGTTTGAGAAAAAAGAAATAAAAAACACACTGGGGGAAGTTATCAGCAAAAATGGTCTAAGACAATTGAGGATAGCAGAGACTGAAAAATATGCGCACATAACATATTTTATGAATGGAGGAGAGGATATTACCTATGAAAATGAATTTAGAATTCTTGTGGATTCTCCAAAAGTTGCTGATTACGCAGAAACTCCCGACATGTCTTCCTCAGAAATTACGCAAAAACTCAAGGAGGCACTATCCTTGGAGTCTTATGATCTCATAATTGTAAATTACGCAAATGCAGATATGATAGGCCACACTGGAAATTTTGAAATCTGCAAGAAATCTTTAAGAATGTTGGATGAACATGTTAAGAATGTTGTGGAAACTGCTAGAAATCACGAATATGAAGTACTAATAACTGCAGATCACGGAAATGCTGAGCATATGATCAATGAAAATGATGGAACATTTTGTAAAACACATTCTCTTTCAAAAGTTCCATTTGTATATATTTCCGATGACAGAGGAAGTAATCTCAAAAATGGATCGTTGCAGGACATAGCTCCAACAGTTCTTTCGTTGCTTGGAATCAAAATTCCAAACGATATGGAGGGCAGTTGCTTGATTAAATAAATTACGCAGATGAGTTTTTTATCATATCAAATATTTGTTTCACAGACCTTAATTTTATTATTTGCAAATTTATGTCAGATTTACCGAAATCATCTGTTTTATTGGAACAGAAGACTTTCTGGAATCCCAATTTCTGCGCTTCCTTCATTCTTGAATAAGCTAAGTTGGATTGCCTAATTTCTCCAGATAAACTAACTTCTCCAAAAAAAACAGCATGAAGAGGTAAAGATTTTTGCAAATATGCGGAAATTATTGAGGCAACCACTGCCATATCCACAGCTGGCTCTGAGATTCTGAGTCCTCCAGCTATATTCAAATACACATCTTTGTTGAAGAAATTCAAACGACATCGATTGGATATAACGGCAACCAGCATAGAAAGTCTGTTATTATCAAATCCGACCGAGGCCCTCCTTGGAACAGATAAATTTGTGTGAGATACAAGGGCTTGTATTTCTGAGAGTATAGGTCTAGTTCCCTCTATTCCTGAGAAGACCGCTACTCCACTTACAGAATTACCATCATGATCTGACAAAAAGGCAGAAGATGGATTTAGCACCTCTTCAAGTCCAGTTCCCGTCATTGAGAAAACTCCTATTTCATCTGTTGCTCCAAATCTGTTTTTTGAACCCCTTAAAATTCTATAATCGTATGATTTGTCTCCCTCAAAATAAAGAACACAATCAACCATGTGTTCCAAAGTCTTTGGACCTGCTATTGCTCCGTCCTTTGTAACGTGTCCAACAATAACAATTATTATATTTTTCTTTTTGGCAATATCGACAAGTTCCTGAGTGCAATACCTGACTTGCGAAATTGTACCTGATGAAGATTGTATGATATTTGTTGATATTGTTTGAATCGAATCTATGACTACTATAGATTTCTCATCTAGTTCTTCTGTACTTGCAATAATTTGTTCAATACTGTTTGTGGAAGCTATTTTCAAATCATTATTAAGAAGCCCTATTCTTTTCGCTCTTATTCCAATTTGGGCTACAGACTCCTCAGCAGTGAAGTATATATAGTTCTCAATTCCAACAATCTTGTTCAATAAAATTTGCAGCAAAAGAGTGGATTTACCGATTCCTGGAGGTCCTCCAACCAACACAACAGAGCCTCCAACAAATCCTCCTCCCAAAACTCTGTTTAATTCGCTAAAGGGAGTGGCATGTCTTATTGCATCATCACTTTCTGCAATTGCAATAGTTTTGAAAAAATCACTGGGTACATCTGATTTAGTTTTTTCTTTTTGTATTACTTCCTCTGTAACAGAGTTCCAGGCCTTGCAAATGTCGCATTGTCCCATCCATTTTGGAAGGACAGCTCCACATTCCTGACATACAAATCTGGTTGTTGTTGATCCTTTTGCCATAAAAAACATCAAAAGACTTGGCAGGAGCGGAGGGACTTGAACCCCCAACCATCGGTTTTGGAGACCGATACTCTACCAATTGAGCTACACTCCTAATTGTCAAAGACTGAGTCTACTAAATTGTTTTCCCTTATACAATTTGAATGTTAAATGTTCTGTTTCTTATAAATTAACATTGGTTCTGCATTAATGATCGCCAAAAGTTGCACCAGCAAAAGCAGTGCTACTGTTCTTATACAGGCAGAATCTACAGATTGTTTACTGATAGTGGATATGCTACAATACATGTATGTTTATCTTTATTTACATATTTTCTTTTGTTTAATTTTATGAAATTTTTACATAATGTTATCCGAATTACACTTACGTGTGTATTCATTGTATGTAGTCTGACATCGCAGATTTTTTCGTCAACAAAGTTCTCTCAGAGACCATTCTCTCCGATCACGCACAATATCAATAGTAATTTTCTGACATCGCAGATTCCTTCATTGGCAAGGGCCTTATCGTCCAAACGGATTTCGCAGTCTCCGCCGCCTTTGACTGATTCAAAGAACAGGAGTAGAGCAGCTACATACATGGTTAATGATAATCCAGCTGATCCTCCAATTGATCCTAGATATAAACTTTTTAATGAGCACGAAAATATTGAAAAAAGGTACAAGGATTGCATATTTGCTGAAGACAAGAGAATGAGATATAAAGCTTTCGATGATAAATCTAGACAGATTAGACTTGTGATAGATGGAAATTACTGTCAACTTTTGTTTGATCTTGCTCATGATTTAAACGTTGCAAGAAACAAAACTGATTTTGGAGCAGCTAAAATGATATCTAGAAAAATATTGGATCTTTTGGATGGTAATTATACTCCCGCGGGAGGAGGAGCAGCTTTGATTGAAGTTAAGCGTCCTCAAGTTGGATCAGATCTTGAGAAGCAGTATCAAAAACTCAGATTGTTCGTAGATCTGCTTTTGGTGCAGGCTGCCCAGATCTTGTACATAAATGCAATACAAGAGAAAACAACATCAATAATGAAAACTTACCTAAATGGTAAAAGTAACGATGATATTAGAAAATCCAAAAAAGAAAAGGACCAAGCAAAAAAGAATTTAGGGAAAGATAACTACGAGGCTATAGCAAAAGCCCAGAATAAAGTTGGCCTGGATGCTCCGGTGAATCAATTTTTAAGTAATGTCACAAAATCAGCTTCCGGAACTCTGAGAAACAATTTGCTAATTAATTTTGATGAGATATTTAAATGTAAAAGACAGGAAATTAAGCAAAAGTGTATGTTTGCGGCATTATTAGTAAACACAACACACGTACGAAAAATCACAGAAACAGCAATTAGAATTCTCGGTTTGGATGAATTATTTACTAGATTTGCTCCTCTGACTAGAAATGAAGTTGAAACTGCGTATAAAAACGCGATACTCGAGTATATCGGTAAAACATTTAATTTTTCTAAAAACAATGGTTTACACATTGATATTATAAATATGACGTGCGAATATTTTATGCGTTTTTTTTACTTGGCGAAGAAAATTACTTCGCTTAACAAAAAAGAAAAAATGCCTGATATGGAATTGATAGATAGCAATGGCATAGATATTTTTGGCAACAGTAACACATGTACGTTCAACTCTTCATTTGGTTCTTTTGGAAGAAATAAAGGCAACCAACATCTTATTTCAATTGGAGGAATATTAACAAAGGAGCAACAAAAAGATCTATATACAGAAAAAAGACCACTGCCACAAAAAAAGTGGCAAACAACCGAGGTGAGAGATGGGAAAAAGTATATTGTTACTTATAGCAGTTCTCCATATGAGTCTACCTCCACGATAGTTCCTTATAGAAAATATTGGTTTAACGGTGAGGAGTATAAATTACAGCCAAAAAAAGAGAAGTTTTATGATGATGAGGTTTGTTTGAGGCTATTACCAATGAACGATTTACCAAGTCGGTCAAGAGTGGGACTTGCTGTTGTAGTGTATATGGTCAATCAAAATGAAAGCATATTGAAAAATAAGCAATTTCTAAAAGATAAAGCTCAAGACTGGTTAGTAATTGGATATAATAAAGAGTCTACTGAAAAAATGCTTTCTTCTCCAATCGCAGTTTATAATCATGAATTTTTTCCTAATGCCAATATTCCTGAGCAAAAGCTGCCACTATCGGATGAAGTAATTGCATTAAGCATACTGATAAAAGATTATCCGTCAGCACTTATGCAAACCACTAGACATTATCCGGAACATCGTTTCAATATCACCTATTCTCAAAATTCTATAAATGAACAGCTAAAGTGTGAAAAAGACGAGGATGCTTACCGTCAAATGTACGCCTCCTTTGGAATGAATACTATGAAATACAAAGACGGTGCTATTGGTGTCATGAGGCAGTTAAATTCACGAAAATTTCATAATGTATTGTCCATGTTTTCAGAAGAAGGCCCATCGCAAGAATTGTTTTTGCAGAATGTATATATATCAAATCCATTTGCTTCTTTTAATTTAATAACTGGATTTAACGATCACGCTAGACAAGCTCATCTTCGGAATTAGTGGTCGGGAAGAGCGGATTTGAACCGCCGACCCCTATCCCCCCAGAATAGTGCGCTACCAGGCTGCGCTACTTCCCGAATTTCGGTTTCAGTTTATATGATGTTGCTCTGTTTTGCGATATTCATGGCGTAATTATGCCCATTTTCTCTGAAGAATATCGTGTATGTGAACACATCCAATTGGAATTTCATCTTCGTTTAAAACAAAAACACATGTTATTTTGCGATTTTCCATGATGTGTAATACCTCAGAAAGTAACATATTATTCCTTATGCACACTGGATTCTTTGTCATGACGTCTTCGACATTTTTGCTTAGTATATGGTCTGACATATGTCGTCTGAGATCACCATCCGTAATAATCCCCATCATTTTAGAGGAATGTTGATCGATGACCCCAACGCAGCCCAGTCCTTTTTCACTCATAATAATAATTGTATTTTTCATTAAGGAACCATTGTTAACGAGTGGTATCTCATCGTTTTTATGCATCACTTCGTGTACAGTCGTTAGTCTATATCCAATTGCTCCTCCTGGGTGCAGAGCTTTGAATTGCTCATTGGTAAAACCTCTCATTGAAAGAAGAGAGACTGCTATGGCATCCCCAAGTGCCAGAGTCATAGTGGAGGAAACAGTTGGGAGACAGCCTATGGAACTACATCCTTCTGGAATATCAGGTAAATACAGCACGATATCTGTATTTTGAGCTAAATTAGATTTGATGTTTTTTGTTATGGAAATTGTTTTTACTCCTATCCTCTTTGCATATTCTATAACTGGAAACAATTCCCTAGCCTCTCCAGAGCAAGAAATCAACAAAAGTACATCGTTTGAATCTATCATGCCCAAATCTCCGTGATGTGCCTCACTCGGGTGTATGAAGAACGACTTTTGCCCTGTAGAGGACATTGTTGACGAGATTTTGCGTCCTATGTGTCCACTTTTGCCTATTCCAGTGACAATCAATCTGCCATCGCATTCATAAATGGCATTTATGGCATCTAAAAAACTGGAAGGCATGTTTTCAGATAGAATCCTTAAACCTTCAGCTTCTTCTTCTATGACCTGTCTTCCATACTCTATAAACATCAAATACGGCAAACGAACAATTATTAACTGGTCATAGTATCATAATCTCTTAAAAATGTAATATACTCAGTTTCAGCGTAGTTACTCAAGCGTATGATTTCTGTGTGAAATATGCAGATCTGTGGCTTGTGTATCTGTGTCTGTTCACCGACGACAACATTTCTTACAATCCGGCATAATTTTTGCTTTTTGTTATACTGCACAACGTATTACGCAGTTCCGGGGAATATTGTTGTGATTCTTATTACTCCATTTTCGATAGCCAAGCCGATGGTAAAGTATTCAGTATTGTTTCCATCTATATTCTTGCCTATTCCGATTTTGTTTTCATCTATTGGGTTGTTATGTGCGTTCCACTGAGATATAATATTTATTTCATTATTGCCATGTGAATATATGTTGGTTATACTCACCTCCCATGGCCTAGCTTGTAACAGACTTTGTAGTAGGGTACTTACCTCCGTTTTGAGTGTATTATTCGCTGTAATACCGTTTGGATCAATGTCGTACCCATTTGCTGTTCTTAATCCGTTGTGACATAACTCGTGTAAGTTGTAGCTGGTTGGAAAGCCGTTACCGTGAACATTAATTTGATTGTTTATTCTTTGCGCTGTTGCATTACTAATATGAAATATACTTCTGCCTGTTGTAGTTGTTACTTTTGTATTTTCGTTATTTACAACTAATTTTGGGAAAAATCTAAGGTGCCCCTGATATAGCAAATGATTTTGAAGTGCCCCTGTAACAATATGAATCTGGTCGTTGTTCAAAGTCATATAGTTTGCTGAATCGTTTGCTACAACATTGTGACCGTGTCCGTTTTCACTTTGTTGCGCCAATATAAGTCTTATAACTTCCCGAATACAATTCACATTGTCGTTCTTGAGTGTGATGAGATGTTCCAGAAGTTTGTTTCTTGTTAAAGTTACTTGATTAGCTTGATCTAACACGCCCCACAGTTGCGTATTTGTATTATACCATTCTGTTGTCCACCATTGTCCTTCACGGAGTTTGTATTTACAAATTACATTGTAATTTGGATGTGACGCTAACAGTGTTGCTCCAACAGCCATAGAAGTTGTTGACACAACCAACATCACTACCACAATTATTTTTTTCACGTTTGCTTTCCCCCATCTATTTAAATTTAACCTTTGTAAGATGCCTTTCTTGCAATTTCTAGGGCCAGCCGTTGTTTAACGTCCTTTTGACCAATTTGACTTTGATCTGCTCGTTCCATGAGCATCTCGTAAATTGGTTGAAAATGAATCTGATATTCTTGCATATACTTCCTTATTTCTTGTTTTTTATTGGATAATATTACGCCAGTGTCTTGCCATTCTCTAAGTAGATTGCCTATAAAATTTTCAGAAGAATATAAATCATCAAATGCATCTTTCAGATTGATTGTATTTTCAATGTCTACATTATTAATGTCTACATTATTATTGTATGATTGCTTGCTTTTTTTTAGAATTTCTGCGTATTCAATATGAATTGAGCCATAACTGCAAACAGAAACACCGTTTCCGATAATACTAACTAATATTGCCATCCGAATAATTGTCCACATAGAATTACTTTCTGAAAACTAGGCACCATCATTTTAATACTACTTGATTTTGTTGCGGAAATAAATAATATTCTTAACATTTTCATTGTTGTTATGAACTATTGATAATTGGGCCACTCTGTGATAGTTTTTCAAGAGATTTTAGGCGGACGTGGTGGAATGGCAGACACGCCAGGTTTAGGTTCTGGTGACCAAAAGTCGTGGGGGTTCAAGTCCCCCCGCCCGCACCATGTTTTTATTTTATACTAAATGGAGAATCTGTTGGAATGGAGTTTGAAAAAGTAAAGACTGAAGGGACAAAGCATGAATATAAGGTTGTTCTAAAGGCTTCTGATATTGAAGATTGCATAGACAAGATTGTGTCTAAAAGGGCGAAGACCTATAAATTGCAAGGATTTAGACCTGGGCATGTTCCCTTGGATATTGTGAGAAAAAATATCGAAGCTGCCATATTACCAGATGTTTTTGGTGAGATGATAAATGAAGCTTGTAATACAATCATAAAGGAAATTGGAGCAACAGGTATTGCAGCTTCTCCCACCTATAAATTTGAAGAACATTATGAGAATGGTAAGGATGTAAAAGTAGCGATCTCTATAGAGACCGTTCCTGATTTTGAGCTTAAAGAATTCAAGGGGAAAATAAAGAAAGTTGCGCCACTAATCAGGGAAGAGGATATAGAAACCGCAAAGGAAGTGTTAATAAAATCACTTCCTATCCTTGAAAGAGCTGAAAAAGGCTATGTGATAAAGCCAGGAGATAGTGTCTTATATTTTGCCCAGTGTTTTATCAAGGGAGTTCCTAGTAAGAGGAAGAGCTTCGAAGATTCGATATTCATTCCTTCAGATATACCAGAAAGTGCAAATTTTTTAAAAGGGTTTGTTGGGAAAAAAGTTGGAGAATCGTTTGATTTTAATATTGATGAAGAAGAAGGTATAGTTTACAGATCCACCATAAAGTCCATAAAAAAAGCTCTATTAGATTTATCTTTCGAGGAATACGCCCAAAAAAGGGATTTTAAATCTGCAAAAGATCTGGAAGAAGTTATAATCAAAGCCCTAAAAAATGAAATAAATAGTTCTATATTTGTATATCATAAACAGCAAATATTAAATATTCTTGCAAAAGAGTATAATTTTGACCTACCAAGATCTATTGTTGAACAAGAAACAAGAAATGTTATAGCTCGTATACGGCAAGAAATCGAGAAAGAAAAAGCTCAAGGAGAAGTCGACGAGGAAGATCTCAAAAAGACAGACGAAGATTTTGAAGCTGAATATGGGGATCTTATAAAGAAAAGAGTACTTCTGGGATATATTTTGAACAAATTTGCCAAGAAATATGGAGTTACAGTGTCTAATAATGAGATTAAGGAGGCCATAGCTAAAGAAGCTGGCATGAATCCTACGCGTGCTCGTAGTGTAATTAAGTATTACACAAAACACCCAGTTGCTATTGAATATCTGAGAGCAGAGATTGTTGAAGAGAAAGTTATCGAACTTTTGATTAATTTAGCAGAGGGAGCAGAAGTTGAAAAAACAAAAGCAGAGGTTAATCAGCTTGTTGATGAAATTCTGGAGCAAGGATGATTTCTGTACTGGAACTTATTTTTGATCTAGTTGATCTTGTTGTGGAGATATGGCGTTGGTTTAAAAAAAAGTTTGTGAGACTTAGGAAATAACTTTAGTTTCACATGAGGCAGTAGAGAAATCATAATTGAGGTTAACTTTTTGATGTGTGTGCCTGCTTATCTCATTCGTTAATGCTACCTCTGGCGATGTTTTTTGTGTATTATAATCAAAGGGGGCGTATATGAATCAGATTTATATTTCGGAGTTGATATTATGTCGAATTTTGTACCAATAGTTGTTGAACAAACAAGTCGAGGAGAAAGATCCTATGATATTTTTTCAAGGCTTCTTAAAGAGAGGGTGGTATTCATCACCGGAAACATATACGATGAAATGGCATCTGTAATATGTGCACAGTTGTTGTTTCTAGAAGCAGAGGATTCATCGAAGGATATAAACATTTATATAAATTCACCAGGAGGAGGCGTAACATCAGCTCTCTCTATAATGGATACGATGCACTATGTGAAGTGTGATGTATCCACTTTATGTATAGGACAAGCTTGCTCTGCAGGATCATTACTTTTGTGTTCTGGGAAAAAAGGAAAAAGATTTGCTCTCCCAAATTCCAGAATTATGATTCACCAACCAACAGCAGGGACCCAAGGACAAGTTACTGATATGGAAATTCACTTGAAGGAGCTTATTGGAGTTAAAAAGAGACTTAACGAAATTTACGCCAATAATACTGGGCAATCTATAGAAATTATCGAAGATTCTATGGAAAGAGATAAATTCATGTCTCCTAACGAAGCTTTAGATTTCGGATTAATTGATAATGTTATTACAAGTAGAGTATGATTGCTTGTATGTTGAGGTCTACTTCACGTATTTATATTGCGCAAATGAATACTATACCGATTATCCAGCTTAATTTGTCATTAATTACTTCGTTCTCCTACAAGATTTTTGTCATAATTAACCGAAAATTTAGGAGTTATATGTCATAATGGAATTGTATGTATTTGGCCACTTCTCACGAGAGGATTTTAGGATTTAGTGTATGGCAAGTCACTCTGGTAAAGGTAAAAATGAGGTTTTATATTGTTCGTTTTGTGGCAAATCTCAGGATGAAGTTAAAAAATTAATAGCGGGATCAACGGCGTTCATATGTGATGAGTGTATAAAATTATGCTCAGAAGTTATAAAAAAAGACGTTGAATCAATGTCTGCTGGAAAAGCAGATATTTTTTTATCTCCTTCTCAGATATGCGCAAAGCTGAATGAACATGTTATAGGACAAGACAAGGCAAAGAAAATTTTATCCGTTGCAGTTTATAACCATTATAAGAGGCTGAATTGTGCTTCAGAAAAATATCCAGATGTTGAAATTACCAAATCAAATGTCTTATTGATAGGTCCAACAGGATCTGGGAAAACACTCTTGGCAAAAACATTGGCCAAAATCATAGATGTGCCATTCACAATTGCAGATGCGACATCTTTAACAGAGGCGGGCTATGTTGGAGAAGATGTTGAAAACATTATTTTGAAATTATTGCAGGCGGCTGATTATGATGTTGAGAGAGCGCAACGTGGGATAGTGTATATTGATGAAGTCGACAAAATCACCCGAAAATCAGAAAATCCATCAATAACGAGAGATGTTTCGGGAGAGGGTGTTCAACAAGCCCTCTTAAAAATTATGGAGGGCACAATGGCTTTGGTTCCTCCTCAAGGTGGTCGCAAACACCCTCAGCAAGATTTCCTGCATGTTGATACAACCAATATTTTATTCATATGTGGAGGAGCTTTCTGTGGACTTGAAAAGATAATAGCTCTCAGAGGAGAGAAAACTAGCATCGGCTTTGGAGCTGATGTTACAAAGCCTTCTGAAAAAAATATAGGAGACTTGTTTAATAAGGTTCAAACTGAAGATTTGCTGAAATTCGGTCTTATTCCTGAATTCGTCGGAAGATTGCCGGTGGTGGCAACCCTGTCTGATCTCAGTGAATCAGATCTGATAAAAGTTCTTAAAGAACCAAAGGATGCCATCACTAAACAATACGCAAGTCTTTTTGATATGAATGGTATTAAATTGATATTCGAAGAAGCAGGGCTGAAGCAAATTGTCAAGCAAGCGATAGAAAAAAAGACTGGAGCAAGAGGTCTTCGAACCATCATTGAGAATTTGCTATTAGATACTATGTTCGAAATTCCCGACAATGCAGATGCAAAGGAAATTATTATAGATAAGGACGCAGTTCTTGGAAAAAAGCCTCCAATAATTGTGGGCAGTAGAGAAAGCAGTATAGCTGTGTAAAAAATATGTCCAAAACAATATAATTTTTACAAATATCTTTTATTGATGTAACAGACACATTGTGATAACTTAATACGTGGTTATCCTATCTTTTTGATTTACTCTGGTGCGAATTTTCAGTTTTTGTAAAAGCTTGTGTTTCGTTCTGATATGTAATTGCGCATGTTCTGGAAGTCATCTACCGCTAAATGGTTATCAACAACGAAACTTAAATCAAGAGTTTGTTGTTCTACAGTCTATTGTTCTACAACAGCTACAGCAAAGTTTTTCACCGCAGATTGTGGCTGGAATTGTGAATACCAACCAGATGTGGCAACGTTGCTATGAAATAGCAGCTAAAATTGGGATTGATGTAAGGTTGCTTGCATATACATTATATTGTATGATGTGCTCATATATCACAGCTGTATCTGCATATTTGAGATATTCAGCAAACTCATATTTGATACCAATTAATGGTGATAATCAATGCCAACGTCTATACGACTTAGAATATGATCGTCAGGTTGCAATAGTAAAAAAAGATTTTAAAGCTGTTGGAATAATCGAAGATGAACTATCGGCTATATGGAGTGGAAAATATGGATTAACGAAGGTTGAGAAGCCGTTGAGCAATGTTGATGGACAAAAAATATACAATAAACTCCTCTCACTGGAAAAAAATCGCATTGAATATACCAGGGCCTCTGATAAAAACATAGCGATTGTGGCTGTCACTGATTTGCATTGTAATAGTCAATTTTATCCCAAAATAAAGGAGGAAATAGAATTTCTGAATAAACATCGTCATGATGAGATAATACTTATAATTAACGGAGATATAGTTACAAAATGCTTCAAACGAGAAGGACGCGAAAAATGGGTCGACGCAAAAGGATCTGACTCTCACGAAAATCGTTTAAAACAATTGGAGCAAATGGTTGCTGATGTATTGGTATATCAGAAAGTACAAGTAATTTTCAATGTTGGGAATCATGAAATCATGCACGGGCATCCACATTCAGTTGCCAGATTTTACAATAACCTTAAAAAACGATTTGGAAATAGGGTACACGTTGTAAGTAATTTAAAACCAAAGAAGTCACACAAAACCAAATATTTGGATGAACCAGAAAATGGTTTTGTTAACATTATTACTCCAAGCGTAAACATTGAAGGCATCCCTATCTTGGGATATTGCACGGCCGGTATTATTCCAGAAGTTAATCCGTCTGATAAGGAAAAGTATGAATATGCCATACGCCATTATTTTATCGATATTGATGATGGGATTGGAGAAGATAAAAAAACAAAACACATAAACAGGTTATTAAAATACATTCCTCAACGAGGAGTCTTTATTGTATTGGCGCACGAAGGGCAGCGCAGGTTTAGTACAGATGTTGGTTCTTTGATATATATGAATAAATCGCAAATGAGACTGCTTATTGGTGGACATAGTCACGAGGAAAGCGAATCATTTGTTCCAGGATTTGACGTGGCACTGTGGCCAAAGCCATTTGGTCAAGGAGCGGTCATAATCAAGTTTGGTCCTTATTCACAGTGTCCGACCTACGGAACAGCTGAGTGGTGTAATTACAAGAATTGGGACAAACCACATCACTACATAAGATACAGAGATCTAGGGAAAGTCCAGAATAAATATTGGACAGCGTTTGCGAGTGCTGGTGGCTAAAATCACCGATCTTATCTGCTTTTGCAAAGATTTTGATCAATATCCGTCCTTTTCTTGGCGTCTTCTCATTATTTTCTTAAATCTTCTGATAGATTCTGTTTGTTTTCTGGCTTTTTTTTCAGATGGCTTCTCAAAATGCCTGTGTATTTTCATGTCCTTATAAATTCCCTCTCTTTGCATTTTCTTTTTTAATATTCTGAGCGCATGCTCAACATTATTGTCATTAACGGTTACTTCCACTTTTTTTCCGTATATAAATACTAAAAACACATATAATTCTACAACAAAAAGTCTTCTAGGCCAATATGAAAGGCAATATATATGGACTAATAGTTCCTATATCAATTGGCAAATCGCCTGTATAATGGAGTAACTTTGAAACGTTGTTGTATTTACAATCCTATGAGTTGCCGCAAAAATATACGAAAACCGTTCATTATAATCACAGCTGGGGGTACAGGTGGACATGTTTTTCCAGCTGTGTCTGTGGCAAAAGAGTTGTTAAAAAAACACAACATTCTTTTTGCAACTGACAAAAGAGGGCGAAAATATCTAAAAAAATTCCAAGAATATACTACTATCACCCAACCCATACTCACAAAAGTTAGATTGCTCCTGTATATCTCGGTAGCTTTTAATCTTTTGAGAGCCCTATGTTTCTTGTTAAAAAATAGACCAATATGTGTAATAGGGTTTGGGGGATACCCTTCTGTTTCATTTGTTTTGGCTGCTCAGATGTTGAGAATTAAAACAATCATTCATGAACAAAATGTAGTCATTGGAAAAGCTAACAAATTGTTATCGAAATTTGCCAATGAAGTCATTCTATCATTTGGAACTGAAGGAAAAGTTATAGGAACTCCGACTCGTTTTGAACATCTATACGATAACTTTCAATACAAACCATCACCTTCTCCAGGATTTACATTATTGGTTTTGGGAGGCAGCCAGGGCTCAAGTATAATAACTAAAAAAATCACTGAAGGATTGTGCTCTATATCTAAAGCAGTTAGAGATAATATATTTGTATATCACCAGGCTAGGATCGAGGATATAGACCGCATAACGAAAATATATCAAAAATACAGAATCCGATCACAAGTTCAACCATTTTTTGACAATATGGATGAAATTTACACAAAAACAGATCTAGTACTCGCTCGATCTGGAGCATCAACCATATTTGAGGTGATTGGTTTTAAACTTCCATCTATACTTATTCCATTCAAAAACTCCATAAACAAAGACCAAGAAGCAAACGCCACTTACATGCAGAAAAATGGAGCTTCTATTGTTTTTCATGAGGACGACAAAACCGACTCTATAACTGAGAAAATAATGGAACTGTATGAAAACAGAAAAATTCTGCAAAGTATGTCACACAATGCCTCCAAATTATATGTAGATAATATAACAGAACGCGTTGTAGAAACTATTACTTATCAGATACAAAAGGCATAAGAGCAAGAACTCTGGCTCTTTTAATTGCTCTGGATATCTCTCTTTGTTTCTTGATAGGAATGTTGTTCACTCGACTTGGAATGATTTTCCCTCTTTCTGAAACATAACGAGCTAATGATTTTACATCCTTATAATCCACCAAAATTTCCACTTTTCCTTCTGTTTGATTATCTAATGTTGTATTATTATCGCTTTCTGTTATCATGTGACTACTCCTCATTTTGTTGCGCTTGTTGTTGAACTGGTACGTTATCTTTGTATGATCTTCTCATCAAAGCAGATGGATTGTTATCCAATATCTCAACTTTCACAATTAAACTTCTCAATATATCTTCGTTTAAGGAGAGTTTTCTTTCAAGCTCTCTAACATGATCCTGCTCTAAAACAACATTCAAAAGAACATAATGTCCTCTTCTGTTTTTCTTTATAGGATATGCAAGATATCGCAATCCACAAAATTCAGTCTTTGTGACCTCCCCTCCGTGCTCTTTGATTAAAGCAATATACTCGTTGGTAACCTGTTCAACTCGGCCAGCAGAGGCATCCTGCTTTACTATGAACACAACTTCGTAAAAACTCATAAAAACAAACTCCTCATGGTTGATTACCGTAAAAATCAGCAAACAGCTTGCCACTGATGACAAGCAAGGTAGCTTGTAGTGTATCATAAAATTGAGTTGGCGGCAATGAATATTTGATGTT
>JAISOC010000087.1 GCA_031275915.1 Holosporales bacterium
CGAATTTTAAATTCATAAAACACGGATTTTTCGGAAGAAATGGAGGGTACAGTTCTGGAATTTTTGAATCTCTCAACGTTGGGGTAGACAAGGGAGATGATCCACATAACGTCCTAAAAAACAGGGAGAAAGTTGCCAATTATTTTGGAGTTACGGCGCAAGAGTTGGTTATTCCAAAGCAGGTGCATGGAAATATTGCTCAAGTTATTGATTGTGTAAATGAAGTGGAATGCGATGCCCTTATTACAAACACCCAAAATTTGCTCATAGGAATTAATACAGCAGATTGTTGTCCTGTTCTCTTGTGTTCTCCTTTGAAAAAATACATATCTGCTATCCATTGCGGGTGGAGAGGAGCTCTTGCAGGGATAATTGAAAATACCATGAAAGAACTACAATCTTTAGGTTGTTATGATATTGTTGGTGCAATTGGTCCGTGTATTCAACAGAAATCCTATGAAATTGGTGATGAAATTATGAACAAAGTACACTCAAAATATATAAGAAATAGACATTTTGATTTGCCATTATACGTTTATGACAAACTTTTGGAATGTGGAGCAAAAGATATTTCCAAAATTGATGTAGATACTTTTACAAATAAAGCGTATTTTAGTTACAGAAGACAGGCGGCAGGGAATGGAGCTGTAAAATGCGGAGTCCAGTTTTCTGGAATAACTATAGTTGGAGAATGAATGATGAATAATATGCAACAAATTTTTAAGCAAGCTCAAAAATTACAGGAAAAATTAGAGAAAACTCAAAAAGAACTAGAAGCCAAAGAAGTTATTGGTACATCTGGAGCTGGTCTTGTTAATATAACTATGACTCTGAATGGTGTTGTAAAATCAGTTAAAATCGACAAAACCATTATTAATTCCGATGAATCAGAAATATTGGAGGATTTGGTAGTAGCTGCGTTCAATGATACTAAAAGCAAGGCAGATAAAATGATAGCAGAAGAAATGGGGGAAGCATCTGGAGGAATAGATTTATCGCAGTTCAAGGGGCTTATATAATCCGGATTTTGCCATACTAATGTATTTTGTGTGATGCTTTTGACCATCACCTTTTTTTCCTACTCTTTTATTCGAAACTAGGAGTAAAATTATACTAACTTGTTGATGATTGTTTGGTAATTGTCATGAATCATAAGCTCCTCTGCCTTCTTTGTGTATTGCTCCCAATTTTCTGTATATCAAATGCTCGTGCTATCAAGGACTCCGATATAGCCAATGTCCTGCATGTGCACAATATTCAATTTGCGCAAGACAAATATAAACTGAACACTTCAAAACGAGTCCATGAAATCCGAGCTAATGAAAAAAGATACATAGTGATGGAATTTAAAAACAAAGATTCTGATACTTACAGACTCGTAGAAATCGAAAGGGCTAAAATGCTGTCTGCTAGTGGATGTGGACCAACATTTTTGGGAAAACCAGCTAATAATGAATTTTATATAGTTGAATTTATTGATACTCCACTTAAATATGATAATTTAAATGATCAAAAATTAAGAGAGCTTGGGAAATTCACAAGGAAAGTTCACAATCACAAATATACGAAAAATGGAAAGTCACAGCTTGATAGGATAAAGAAACACTCTAAAAAGATACAAAAAAGAGGAATTGCTGTTCCAGATGGATTTAATGAAGCAGTCGATTCTTTTATAAAGAACAGTGAGAAATTGGACACCAAAATAGGATTTTGCCACGGAGATTTAAATCCTTCCAATATAAGGATGAGAGGAGATGGCAGTATCGTTTTTATAGATTGGAACAATGCAGGAAATGGAAATGTTTATGAAGAACTCGGATACTTGGTTCAGACGTATGGTCTGGACGAACGACAAATCAGTGTGTTGTTGGAAGGGTATCTTGGAGAATCTCCCACACAAGATTATATAGATAGAGTAAAATTCTTCGCCAAAAGAACTTGTCTTTTAACTGCAGCAGTTTGGTTTGGTTTTTCTGAGAGCTCTTACGATAAGAAAATTTCACAAAAGGATCGAGTTAAAATCATTAACGATATGGCCAAATCAGAAGGTTTTATGAAATTTGAAGAATATTCAAGAAAAGGACAAATTCCGAATGTTAAGTCTGCCAATAAAGATGAGGTGAAGAAATATGCCTTGAGTGCTTGGAAGGAGTATAAGGAGAACATAGTTGGTGCAAATTTTTTTGATAAACTCAAGAAGTGGTTCGGTTCTTTTTTGTAAACAGGATAATGGTGCCGATTGAGGGACTTGAACCCCCGACCTACTGATTACAAATCAGTTGCTCTACCAGCTGAGCTAAATCGGCCTTAGTGGCGGGTTGGGGCGAGTGATCGGAATCGAACCGACGACCTCCAGAGCCACAATCTGGCGCTCTAACCAACTGAGCTACACCCGCCACAGAACTCCTTGATTTTGAGGCAGTTTGTAAAAAAAGTCAATTTGGAAATCAGTAACTGCACAATAAGTAAGTAGGTTTTTAATAAAAATCAAAATTATCAGTTGACGATAACACAATAATCAGTGAGAATGGGAAGAAGAGGGGATTTAAGCCTGTGAGTCAGGCAAAAAAGACTTAATATTGGGGAGGAAATTATGAAGATTTTAAGAAGTGTAGTATGTGGAGTTGCTTTGACTGTTGCGCTTTGTGGAGAATATGTCAGCGTCTATGGTCAAGGTGGAAGAAATAAAGGTGGAGCAAATTACTTAAGCACAAAGGGGTTAGCAAGAAGAACGGATGTGGAAGGTATTAGAGATCTTATGGTGAAATATAACAATGTAAACTTTGTTATAACCACGCCGCAAAGTGGAACTAACTTTGGATTTGAAGAAAAATACATAAGAGACATTATGGATGCTTTGGGGAGGTATACAGTGGCGCTCACAGACGCCAGAGATTCTATCAATAGGTTGAAGGTACACAAAAATAGTGGTTGGGGACAGTGGTATCAAAATAATATAGCCAGGTATTTTGTTGGTCTGACAGGGTCTGGAGTTATGGCAAATTTCCCTCCGAAAGAATTGGGAAGCCATCCAACATTATTGGATACCTTAGAATATCTGACGTTTAATTATGGATCTTTGGCGTGGTTTTTTGATTGTTTGTTTCCACATAGAAACAATGAAGATTCAGACGACACGGCATCAGGTGTTGTGCTGATAGGCCTTCCAAAACGGAACAATCACGGTCCAAACAATAAAGTCGAATTCGTTAAAGTGAAAATTATGCTTTACGGTAGCAGGTTCAACACCATAAAGAAGAAGTACGAGTCCATCAGGGAACACATTGGTAGACTGCATATTGCACGCGAAGATGTTTTTACTCTCATGATAAGGGCAGGTGGAATGCAAGAACCATTACAGAATGTGTTAAATGCATTTTATAGTTATAAAAGGATGCATTATCCACTTGCTCAAAATTGGAATATAGGGAAGTTATCCGAGGATTTATATGACTATGATGGTAACGGAGATATTGATAGTTATGATTATCTAAGCGAAGATTCCGATGAAGATGATTATTATGGTTATGAGGAAGAAGAAAGTAATGAATTCCCTGTATAGTTGTGCAACACTACAAACGAGTAGTCTTAAATTGTTGAATGGCTTATGGCGCGGGCTTTTTCAGGCTAAATTGGTTTCAAAAATTACTCGGTTGGAAGCCAATCCGAGTATAATAGGACTTTTAGAAAAGGGTTCTATAATAGACCTGCCCTATTGGATGATACTATTATTGGTATGAGGGGAGCACTCTCTCATATCTTATGAACTTATACAATTCTCGCCTATTTCTTGAAATCCACGCTGGGATAGTTGTATAATTTAGCACCAGTAGTCACTGGGGGATAGTTTAGCGGTAGAACTGCCGGCTCTGGACCGGCCAACCTTGGTTCGAAT
>JAISOC010000047.1 GCA_031275915.1 Holosporales bacterium
TGTTCTCCAAGATTGCTTGAACCAATAATGAAGGTGGATGTCGTGACTCCGGAAGATTATATGGGAGATGTCATCGGAGATTTAAACAGCAGGAGAGGGCAGGTTTCAGGAATGGATCAAAGAGGTAATGCCAGAGTTATAACTGCTATGGTTCCACTTGCAAATATGTTTGGATATGTAAATATTTTGCGTTCCATGAGCCAAGGAAGAGCGCAGTTTTCTATGTTCTTTGATCATTATGAGCAAGTTCCACAAAATATTGCTGATGAAATTAAGGAGAAAATGTCGTAAGATGGCCAGAGTGTCGATTTTTTTGAGTCTTAAAGATTTTATAAAGGAGTAAAAAATGTCAAAGGAGAAATTTGAGAGATCGAAGCCACATTGTAATATTGGTACAATTGGGCACGTTGATCATGGGAAGACAACGTTAACGGCGGCTATCACTAAGGTCTTGGCAGCCTTAGGTAAGGCTAACTTCAAGGCGTATGACGAAATAGATGGAGCTCCAGAAGAGAAGGCCAGGGGTATCACCATTTCAACAGCTCACGTTGAATACGAGACTGATGCTCGTCATTACGCTCACGTCGACTGTCCAGGACATGCTGACTATGTTAAGAACATGATCACAGGTGCAGCACAAATGGATGGAGCAATCTTGGTTGTTTCAGCTGCAGATGGTCCAAAGCCACAAACCAGGGAACATGTTTTGTTGGCGCGTCAGGTTGGTGTTCCGGCTCTTGTTGTTTATCTGAATAAGATGGATTTGGTTGATGATCCTGAGTTGGTTGATCTTGTTGAGATGGAAGTTAGAGATCTCTTAAATTCATACAATTTTCCTGGTGATGACATTCCTATTGTTAAAGGATCTGCCTTGGCAGCTCTTGAAGATGGAGATGTTGCCTCTGGCAAAGATTCCATTATGAAGTTGATGGAAGCTGTTGATAGTTATATTCCGCAACCTGTTAGGGCAATAGATAAACCATTCCTCCTTCCTATAGAAGATGTTTTCTCGATATCTGGAAGAGGCACTGTTGTGACGGGAAGAGTTGAGAGAGGAATTGTTAAAGTCGGAGAAGAAGTCGAAATTGTTGGAATAAAAACAACTCAAAAAACAACAGTAACAGGAGTTGAAATGTTTAGAAAGCTTCTCGATCGAGGAGAAGCTGGAGACAATATTGGAGCTTTGCTCAGAGGAACGAAGAGAGAAGAAGTTGAGAGAGGTCAAGTTCTGGCAGCTCCAGGGACTATAACTCCCCACACAACTTTTGAAGCAGAAGTATATGTTTTAACGAAGGAAGAAGGCGGACGTCACACTCCGTTTTTTACTAATTATAGGCCTCAGTTTTATTTCAGAACAACAGACGTGACTGGAACAGTTGAGTTGTCTCCTGGAGTTGAAATGGTTATGCCTGGTGATAATGTGAAAATCAAAGTTGAGCTAATTGTGCCAATTGCTATGGAGGAGAACCTCAGGTTCGCTATTAGAGAGGGCGGTAGAACCGTTGGTGCTGGTGTTGTTTCGAAAATAATAAAATGATTTTAAGAGGAAAATTTTGAAAATGAAATGGAAGAGCATAAGAATTAGGCTGAAGGCATACGATCACAGATTGCTTGATCAGTCTGTTAAAGAAATAGTGAATGCTGCGAAAAGAACAGGAGCTGAGGTTGTTGGTCCTATTCCTCTTCCAACTCATATTGAGAAATTTACTGTAAACAGGGGTCCTCATATCGATAAAGAATCTAGGGAGCAGTTTGAAATTAGAACTCATAAGCGCCTGATAGATATAATAGATTGGTTGCCGCAGACAGTTGATGCTCTTATGAAGCTAGACTTGGCTGCTGGTGTTAATGTTGAAATTAAGTTATAGGGAATGGATATGAATAGAGTAGGGTTAATTGCCGAAAAAGTCGGTATGACTCAGTTGTTCGACGACAATGGTGTGCAGGTGCCGGTAACGGTATTAAAGGTTGATCCATGTGCAGTTGTTGCTCTAAGAAGTGTTGAAAAGGACGGGTATTCTGCTGTTCAGATTGGAGCACGCGAGTCCAAAGAGAAGCATATTAACAAGCCTCAGTTGGGTTACTTTAAAAAAGAAGGCTCGAAAAATTACAGAATTCTCAAAGAATTCAGAATTAATGATGCAGAGTCCTCTTATAAGGTTGGAGATACTTTTGATGTAACTCATTTTAAAGCTGGACAATTCATTGATGTGACAGGAACAAGTGTTGGCAAAGGATTTGCTGGTGCCATAAAAAGACATGGGTTTGGAGGTCTTCGAGCAACTCACGGTGTCTCTATTACTCACAGATGTCATGGTTCAACAGGCAACAGAACCTTGCCTGGACGAGTTTTTAAGAATAAAAGAATGGCTGGACATATGGGAGATAGGCAGGTTACTACCTTAAATCTTCTTGTGCACTCTGTTGATCAAGAAAAAGGAGTGATTCTTGTGAGAGGAGCAGTGCCTGGAGCCAAAAGTGGGATTGTCTTCGTTAGAGACGCAGTCAAGAAGCAGCAAGCGTGATTTTAGGTGTAGATTTTATGAAACTTCAGGTATTAAACAGTGAAAATAAATCAGCCGGAGAGGTGGAGCTTTCCGATAGCATTTTTGGGATGATTCCGAGGAAAGATATTATCACAAGAGTCATACTTTGGCAGTTGGCCAAGAGAAGAAGTGGGAATCACTCGACAAAAAACAAGGCGGCTGTCCATGGTACAACCAGAAAAATGTATAAGCAAAAGGGAACTGGAGGAGCGAGGCATGGATCCAGGAAGGCCCCGCAGTTTAGAGGCGGAGGCATAGCTTTTGGTCCAGTTTTGAGAGATCACGGCTTTGATCTTCAGAGAAAAGTCAGAAAACTTGGGCTTAAGATGGCATTATCAGCAAAAGCAAAATCTGGGAACCTCATAGTTGTCGACTCTTTAAAATACACTGATAAAATAAAAACCAAGGAATTTTTGGGCAGGTTTGGGGAATTCAAGTCTGTTCTTTTTATAGATGCTGATAAAAATGGAAATGTTTTAAAAGCTCTCTCAAATATAGTTGGATATGATTTTTTGCCTCAAATTGGGGCCAATGTATACGATATCATCAGAAGGGAGAAACTGATTCTTTCGGTTGATGCAGTAAAAGAACTTGAAGGGAGATTGGCATAATGGCAGTTGAAAAGGCAAAGTTTAAAGATTATGACATCATCAGATATCCTCTGATGACAGAGAAATCAACAAAACTCCTTTCAGATGCAAATACATATGTGTTTGTAGTTGATGTTCATGCCAGTAAGCCTGAAATTAAGGGAGCTATAGAAAGAGTTTTTAATGTTAATGTTAAATCCGTCAACACAATTGTGAATAAAGGAAAAAGAAAATATTTCAGAGGAAAATTCGGGAAACGAGCGGATTTCAAAAAAGCAGTAATCAGACTGGCTGACAACAGCAAAATTGATCTGGGGATTGGAGTATGATGGTTGCGTTAGCTACAGTTGAATTCATGGCGTGTGCAGTATTTTCATTTCTGTTTCTTTGTGCTTGTTCAAATGGAAGAAAAGGCGAAAAGGCGGAATCAAAGACTCAACGAACTGTGGGGTCTGCTGATG
>JAISOC010000044.1 GCA_031275915.1 Holosporales bacterium
CCAGGTTCGCTACTGTTATATGGGTTTATTTCATAGTACTTGGGGCATTAGTTGGAATTTTGTTAATAAGGAGAAAACGAGGACGTATAGGCTTTAACGTGCAATAGTGAATTCTTGCAGTGGCTGTCCTGGATAACAATTAAAGGCTAAGGGGAATCTAGAACTGTATAAGTTCATAAGATATAAGAGAGTGCTCCCCTCATACCAACAGTAGTATCACCTTTTTTGTCTCACATGTGTTTGAACTTGGTCAAAAGAAATAAACTTGCAAAATTTGCACCTGTGGCGATATTTCTACACGCATTTACAACGCGTAACTCGTTGTAGATAAAATTTTATACGAATTTTCTGTATTCTATGATAATAATGTTGCACAATTGGGGAGAGCAGGGTTTATGGGCGGAATTCAATGAATATGACAAAACTTTGCGGGAATATAACGGCCTTCTTGATAATTTGCCAGTTGTCATCATACAGTGTATTGGCTAGCCTTGAAATTAATCCAAGTAACATTGATCAAAAGAACAAAATTGATTTGGGAATTGATTCTGAAAGTAATCCAAGTAACATTGATGCATATGTCAGAGATAAAGTTATAAAAATATTTGAGAAAATTGGAGAAAAGTTTGGAGCCACAAAGGAATATATAGAAGCTATTGTGGCAACACCAATCCAGACTCTTATTGATCAATATGGCGAGCAAAAAGGGAAAGATGTGATTGCACTTCGACCTGCTGCTTTATCCGCTATTAGTGATTTGGCTAGTGATTTAGTTAGTGGTTTAACAGGTTGCAACCTAAATTACGATTGTACTGTCCCTGCTGTCGAGCTTTATAAAAAAAAATACCCTCAGCAGCGTATATTACTCATGATTATTGGAACTGTCTTTAGGAATGAAAAGAAACTAAGTCCACAGCATTTAAGAACGGCAATTCAACTCGAAATGGATTATTTTGGCTCTACTATAGATGGGCTAATAATAGATAGTAGTAACATTATAAAAATTGCAATGCAGTTTGTTAATGAGTTAGGACTTCAAAATTATGTGGTTATACTGAATGATGTGCGAATAATCAATGCCATCTTAATGTATTTAGAAGCCCCATTTGGAAAGGAAGTTAAGATTAAGGAATTTTTTGACGGTAAGAATAGTAGAAAACCGAAAGAGAATGAATGGAGAGAGAGTGTGAGTGCAGGATTAATAGAACTGGGTTGTAATTCAGATAAAGTTAATAGTTTTGTCAATTTTTGTATAAGTTATCAAAATGAAAATCCGCACACTGTACTAGGACAATTAAAGACATTGTTGACAGAAATTTCGGGTACATTAGGGAGTGATCTCGACTCTGCTATCGTACACATAAGCAGCATATTAAGTAATTTTTCTTCTGAGAAATTCAAACACATAAAATTTGACCCGTCGTTTGCTCGCCTTCCAAATTTTTATAATGGATTATGGCTAGAAATGCGACTTTTATGTAGTAGTAAAGTTGCAGAATTTGCAGATGTTGCTCTATTAGGTGGTGGGGCATTTAAGATTAATGAAGTGCAAGGGGTAGGTTGGGCTTTCGGCCTGGACAGATTATTGATAGCAATGTCTCAACTTGGTTTAATAAAAAGAAATCTGCAGCCTAGATTAGTACTATATAATTTTATTTCAATAAATAGTGAAATTAACGAAGTGTGTAGACGTATTATCGAAAAAGTTGGCATACCAACAGACTGTGTTCACCCACTACATTTGGAATTACTTTCACAGAATACTGTAGTAGTGAATGTGTCTGAGGGCACGTGTTTGAGTGGGGAAGGTAACATTCCAGAAGAGCAATTAACAGAGGTATTAAACATTATTAAAACAGAAACAGGTTCAGAATCATCTTCAAGTAGTACGTCTACTCCATTCCCACCTTGCGAGGAAATAACATTACCGCAGACAACATCAACAAATTCGCCAACAAATTCGTTCCAAAGTAATATGCTAAGCGGTTCAGCAGACCAATCTATAGATTCTTCATCGTCACAAAGTAAAAGTCCAGATGCATCGCCTAAAATTACAACACCAAAAAGCAAGATACCAACTAAAACACATCCATTACTTGAAAATTTTTTAAAGTTGAAGGAACGATCACAGTCAGTGGAGTACCTTCCCACAGACTCTAAAGAGAAAATACCACCGATGGAACGATCACCTTCATTATCTCCAAAGAGAAATGGAAATTCATACGATAGTATATCGCTGTCAAAATGCAATCCAAGACCTAAATCAGTAATTCCAAACTTACCAGATATTGCTTTAAATAACTCACCTGCATCAAATGCAGGCCAGAGTAATTCACACACCCCAAATAACAAAAATAATGATAAAAAACAGTCGTCAACATCTGGTGTTAAATCTTCGAAAAGTAATTCATCGTCAAATGTAGGCCAGAATAAGCCACACACCCCAAATAACAAAAATAATGATAAAAAACAATTGTCAACATCTGGTGTTGAGTCTCCGAGAAATAATTCATCGTCAAATACGCATCAGTACAGCCAACACATTAATGACACAAATGCTTTTGACAAAAACAACAACTATACACGTAATGTATCCCCGTCGTCATTGATAAACATACCTATGAATGGTCAGAGTCCAAGTTCAAGTTCAAGTTCAAGTCTAAGACGTGGTCTGTCTCCAAATGGAACTCGGTCTCCTTCACCATCATCTTATACATAATAGAAGTGACACCTTTGACACAGAATCAGCAGAAAAACTAACTCGGCATCAGCAAGAGTACTCTCATGAATTGAGGTGAAGATTATGATTATCAGAGAATTATTTCAGTTGCGGAACCTATCTTCCGCTTCTAATATGTGTCCTGTAATTTCTAGTGTAAAATCGCATATTTTCAATGTACCGCAAGAAAATAGGAATTTTAACGAGTGGTGGTGACTGTTCTGGCCTAAATTGTGTGATAAGAGCCGCATATTTAAGATCTAAGGCTCTTGGGTATTCGCTAATAGGCATAAAAAGAGGATTGAGAGGGCTCATAGAAAGACCTGCAAATATTGTTGAACTTAATAATGAGATTTGTAATGATTCCTTGCTTACAAAATCCGGAAGTATACTTTTGTCCAACACTAAGGCTCTTGCAAAAAATAATGGGGAACAGTATACAAATGAAGAATGTACTGAATTGGTTGTTGGAGGTTATCATAGTCTTGGGCTGAGTGGGCTTATATTTATTGGAGGAGATGGGAGTATTTCCCTATTGAATAGATTGTTGATAAAAAACTCAGAACTCAACGTAGTTGTTATTCCCAAAACTATAGATAATGATGTTCCAGAAACAGACATAGCCATAGGTTTTTCGACCGTAGTTGAGGTGGTCTCCGAAGCAATTGCAAATATAAGGACAACTGCCGCCAGTCACGAGAGATCTGTGGTTGTGGAGGTTATGGGGAGAGACGCTGGATTTATAGCCATGTATGCAGGAGTTGCCGCAGGAGCAGATATAATTCTTACTCCAGAGTTTAAGTACGATGCCATAAAATTGATTGAAAATGTTCAAAAATGCTATGCCTCAGGCAAGGATCATTGCGTAATTGTTGTGGCAGAGGCAGTTGAATCTGCCACATTTAAGGCAGAAAAAAATTATAACGGGGTTGGAGAATATGTTGCCTCTATACTAAAACACAATGGATTCGATGTAAGAACGGTTGTTCTTGGGCATACTCAAAGAGGGGGGAAAACATCTGTAATAGATAGGATTGTTGGATCTGCTTTCGGAGTTACAGCAGTGAATCTAATAAATTCTGATAATTCTGGAGTGATGCTCTCATACGCAAGGGGAGAATTGAAACCAATACCTTTATCTTTAATATCTGGTGTGGATAATAAAAAACTCTCGAAAAATGATGTGTGTGTCCGAATTGCGAGAGATTTTGGAGTGTATATTGGAGAAAATGTCGTTAACGAAGATAAAGTTTAAAGCAAGTTTTCGCTTCCAAGTATACGTTATGATTTTATGTTGCATTATTAGCGGTGTCGTATCAAAATCGATTGATAGTGGTGTGTGCCAGCCGTATTTTGCATCTGTTAAAGCCAGTGAAGCCAATTTACACGTTGGTCCTGGCAAAGAGTATAAAATTCTTGTGAAATATGTCGTTAAGGGTGTTCCAGTTGTTGTAATTGCAAAATATGATAACTGGAGAAAAATTAAGGATATAGATGGCACTGAAGGATGGATACATAAAAATCTTCTTTCTAAAGAAAGGTATGTGATGATTAAAAATCTTCAGGCCAGTATGTATAAAAATCCGGACACTCACTCAATGTGTATAGCTAATCTAAAAAAAAATGTCATAGTAAAATTAATTGCTGTAAAAAACAAATGGTGCAACGTTGCATTAAAATACAAAGGTGAAGTTTATACAGGATGGATTCCGAAAAATATGTTGTTTGGAATTTTTGAAAACGAAGTTACTGTAGCATAAGGGGTCGCCATAAATTCTGGCCTCACAACAAATAAACCTCTTAACATACCTCTAGGAAGAGTGTAATAATATACATAAAGGAAAGGATTATCTATTCTAAAAGGGGAGGAAGTAATGAAGAAGTTACTATTAAGTATTGCTATAATAACGGGGGGGGGGGGGCTTACTCCAAAACTAAACTGGGGGCATTATTAACCATTTGTAAAAAGATTGAAAAAAACCAATGATGGGGGCTCTAAATAACTGTTTCCCGAGGGAGTAAAGGCTATAACAACTCCCCAGTGATTTGTATAGTTTTTTTTACAGTGCTTAACAAACCATCCTAAGAACACGCTCAACGCATGTGATAGCAACACTAGGTA
>JAISOC010000025.1 GCA_031275915.1 Holosporales bacterium
GTATTTTTAAATAAATTTAATACTTATTTTTTTTTATATTTGAGTAGTTTTATGTTGTGCGGAAGAATAACTCGGCCCCCCCCCCCCCCGTTATTATAGCAATACTTAATAGTAACTTCTTCATTACTTCCTCCCCTTTTAAAACAGATAATTCTTTCCTTCATGTATATATTATTACACTCTTTTTAGGGGCGTGTTAAGGATTTTGTTATTGAAAAATGCGCATACTCATGATTTATACATCTTCACTCTTGGAGACAGAGTGTGCATAAACAGAGCTAATATTGTGAGGGAGGCGAGAGCTATTATTCCGCTCGATACGAATATATGACTCAACGAGAAACGGTGAGCCACAAATCCAGCAAGAGTATCTGCTATGAAGGAGGCTATGGCATTCACAAGCCAATATATTCCAAATCCAGTCCCACGAAGATCCTCAGGAACTCTCTCCGCTATTAGGGAAACGAAAATGTTCTGTGTTGTCCCAAACTGCAATCCCCAAAGCAAAATTCCTATCCCCATAACAGTTAGAGTCGAAGAGGAAAATAGAACGATATCGGACATGACTATCAGGACTACCCCAACAAACAATATCTTAGTCCTATTAAACTTATCTCCAATAATACCTATCGGATAAGAAGCAATGGATGTCCCAAGATTGTATATTATCATTATGATGGGAGCAAATTTTGCGATTACTCCAAATCCTTCATTTGCATATAGTATTAGGAAAGTCTCGTTCATTCTGGCTATCATAAATATGAAGTTGACTATCATAAGAATCCAGAATGGTTTCCCTAAATATTTAAAATTGTGCAGTAAAAATTTTTGTTTTGTTTTTGGTTTGGGCATGGGAGTTTGAGAGGTTATAGCAGGATGTTCATATCTCTGAGGCTCCTTTATAAGGAACAAAAGAATAAGAAAGGCAAATACAGCAGGTATAGATGCTATCGCAAAAACCATCTGATAATTATTGTTGGTAAGATCCATGAAGATAATTCCAAAGACCCCTCCGAGAAGAGAACCCGCATATGCCAATGTCCTTTTTAATCCATATGAGGCCCCTATTTTTTTCTTGGGAGCAACATCGGCAACAATAGCGTCCCTAGGACTAGCCTGTATTCCATTTCCCAGCCTCTCCATCATCCTCGCCGAAAAAACGGCTGCAAATGAAGAGGATATTGCTATTAAAGGCTTGCTGACAACAGAAAAAGCATACCCCACCATCATAATCTTTTTTCTTTTTTTGAAGAAATCACTGAGCATTCCAGAGACAAGCTTCATAGTATGAGAAAGAGTCTCACAGAATCCCTCAAGTACTCCTATTCCAACAACAGATGCCCCAAGAATATGCTTCAGATACAATCCGGAGAAACTATAAACCATAACAAACGAAATGTTCATGAGCATCATCATGAAGCCTATCTGCCATACACTTATAGGAATCTTCCCATTCTTCTGTTGGGTACTTTCTTGCTGTTTTGTATCAGGCATTTTACGTATTATTTGAAGAAAGCTGACCGCTTGTAGGTGTATTTACTCACAATACATACGTGAGAGTCAAGAAAGTTTTTTGGAGTGTATAAGTTCATAAGATATGAGACAAAAAAGGTGGTACTATTGTTGGTATGAGAGGAGCACTGTCTCGTATCTTATGAACTTATACACAATGAACTTATACATTGACTTCGATTCATTACTGCAGTAAACTACCTTGCGTTTTGTTATGCGAGTGAAATGGGCTGTCATGTTGTCATTTGACGAATGTTTGTTGGTTGCTATTGCGCATAACGATTTCTTCGCCTGCTTTCGATACCGATACTGATTGTATTTGTTAGTTTTTAACTTTTTTGTTCAGTATTTTTTTTGTCTATGGTGTCGATTATGAAAGGAAAACAATTAGGAGCTATATCTCTATTAGCTGGTACTGCAATTGGGTCAGGAATGATTTCCTTGCCAATTGTCTTGGCTAACTTCGGAATAGTTGGCAGTTTGTTTCTGCTGATTTTTTTCTGCTGGATAACATATGTATCTGCCATGGTTCGTTGTGAGCTTAATATAAATTCTAGGTCTGATTTTAATTTAAAGGATGTTGGTCTTCTTTTTGGGGGACGGATATCTGCAAATATTGGTGATTTTACTCTCAAAACATTGTCATTTGCTCTGCTTTCAGCATACATCTTTGGAGGAGCCTCAATAATAAGATCTTTCACAAGTACGGAGAACCACTTCATTGGTATTACCATAGCATTTGCTTTAGTTGTTTTATTCGTATTTCTGTTTATGTCAAATATAATAATTAGAATAAACAAACATACTTTTATAGCGTTGTTCTCTATAATATTAATTGGAATACTCTGCCTGACCATAAGTTCCAAAATCAGTTCCCTTCCTTTTAATTGTGAGGGAATTTTTAATTTAAAATCATGGAGCACGGTGCTTCCTGTTGTTTTTACTTCGTTTGGGTTTCAAGGCTCTCTCCATTCCTTAACGAAATTTGTTGATAATGACAGGAAAATGATAAAGAAGGCGTGCTTATTTGGAAGCATTATTCCAGTTGTCGTTTACAGTTTATGGGTTATTTGTGTTTTAACAATTATCTTCAACTCAGATCGAGAGAGCTTTAACAGAATGCTTACAAGTCCGATAGAAGTTAGTGAATTAATACGCATTCTAAGTTCCATAACAAAGATAGATGTTATACAACATGCTGCGTGGATAGTTTCGTTTTTGGCCATCTTAACTTCAATAATTGGAGTTGGATTATCTCTTAATGAAATTTTAAAAAGAGATCTTGAAAAATTTATAGAAAATCACAATATTAGGCATCTTGTATCGTCATCTCTCATGATTGTACCCCCCTCAATAATTGCAATAGTTGTTCCAAATGCTTTTATACGCGTTCTAAGTTTTGCAGGAATTATATTGGCTATAATTGCCATTATTCTTCCTGCTTTCTTATTTACAAGGATGCGAAAAACAATTTCGAGATGCGACAATTTGAAGATATTTGCAATTTGTGTTGTTGGAGTAGTGATAATTATCTTGGGAATTTTGGATATTTTTAAATAGATAATGCCAACAAATACCTAAGTATCTTTCCTTTTTGGGGGAACTTCATTGTATCCGTTCCAAAAAGGAAAATACTATAGGAAATGGGAAGAGAGTAGGGCAGGGGTGCACTTGTTCGCTTCTCCCACATCAACCCCGTGTGAAATTAACGCAAAAAATTGGCACAAAAAATGTTGCATTGTTGGTTAATATGTGATAGGATGCTACTGAAGCTTGAAAGAGCTTTCGGTGCTGTGCATGTAAGGCACGCTTCTGTGTGTCTTTTGATAATCCTCCCCAAGCTTTGCGCAGTACCGCTTACTCTGTGTCCGTTTCCGTGTTTATTATCGCTTCGACCAGTGCTAGCACTGATTTTTTAATCCGTTTATCGTTTATACTTTTAAACATGTTTATTAACTTTTTTTCCAAATCTTCACTTGCTAAAGTTTCGTTATAATTGTCTTCCAGTTGCGTGTTTACATCACTTAATCCCAAGCATTTATCAGGAATGAAATAATTTATGCCAACTTTCAATACTTCACACAGCTTTATCAACATCATGATGGATATTGTACTTTGTCCTGATTCATATTTTTGTAGTTGCTGAAAAGTAACACCAATGAAAGAGGCCAATTCTTTTTGCGTCATTTTCAATTCTTTTCGTTTGCTGCGTAATTTTTTCCCTAATAATAAACTATTTGCCTCTTCTACAAGAAATTTCATGCGCACCTCTTTTAAAGCGCAAATAGTATCATTCCATTAATAATTATAAAATTTTAAGAAAAACTGTTATAGCTTTTTTTGAGTTTTTAAAATTTAATTTGTGATCAGTGTCGTTATAAGCAATAAGAATATAAATTGGCAGAAAAAGAAAATATTCCGTATTTTTATACATGTGAAATATTTTTATAAGAAAGCAATCATACACAACAAGAGTTAACACAAAAAGGACTGTATTATATGTGGCTCAAAGTTAATTTTGTGAAACAAAATTTTATGAAATTTGCAAAAAATTTGCTCTCTTGAGATATAAAAAAGCTGACAAACAGACAATGATCATTGTGATATATCCGAGAAATTGTGTATATATGTTATCCTTGTTAAATAATAGTATGGCAATACAAAGCGAAAAGAGTAGGGCGGTGCACAATTTACTGATATAAAGCGGTTTTATACTAACAGATATTTTTTTAAAAAGTATGTATACCGCTCCAATAACTAAAAAAATATCTCTAAGAGACAGTAATACAGCTATAACCAACAGATACACTGAATGGTTATAGTACAAAAATATGCTCCAAATAACTGAATTAATGAAGATTTTATCTGCCAATGGATCCAAAAGCTCTCCGATTTTAGATATAGAATCTGTTTTTCTGGCTATATATCCATCGAAAAAGTCACTCAGAGAACCAATTAATAGAACAAACAAAGCAAAAAACTTCAAACTGCTAGCAATACAAGCAACAAACAAAGGAGAAATCAAAATTCTGAATAAACTGATAGCGTTCGGAAGAACTGCAATTCGTCTATTTTTATCCAACAATTTCTGTATCACTAAAAAAGAACTTAATTTCAGCGAGAGCAGTTTCAGGAGAATCGGAACCATGCACAGAATTTTGATCAACAGATATTCCAAAACGTTTCCGTATTGTTCCTTCATCCGCTGCATTTGGATTTGTGGCTCCCATGAGTTTTCTGTAGTCCGCTATAGCATTTTCTTTTTCAAGAACCTGTACAACAACAGGTGCAGAGCTCAAAAATTCGCATAAGTCATCGTAAAACGGCTTTGAACCGTGAACTTCATAAAATTTGCGAGCCTGGTCTAAAGAAATAAGGATCCTTTTTTGGGCAACTATCCGAAATCCCGTAGATTCAATGATAGCATTGATTTCTCCTGTCAAATTTCTCTTGGTTGCATCAGGCTTTATTATTGAAAAAGTCCTTTCGGATTGTGATGTCATATCCTTGAACACGATTTAAAATGTATGTCCGTATAATATATATTATGGAAACTTTCTCAAGAATCATACAAACACACAAAAAACAACTCA
>JAISOC010000026.1 GCA_031275915.1 Holosporales bacterium
CCCCCCCCCCCCCCTAATACTATAACAATACTTAATAGTAACTTCTTCATTGTTTCCTCCCCTTTTTACAAAAGAATAATCCTCTATATATTCTATATTAATACTACTCTTTTCTTAGAAGTATGTTAAGAGATTTTGTTTATTATTGGGTGGTAGTATGTTATCACAAGCGGAGTTTATAGAAGTTGGCCAAAACTTCTTGGTATAACAAAATTTCGTTAAATTAGTATTTAACGCAATTAAAGAAAGTGATAGGATTGTCCCAAAGAAGTTTTCCAAATTATCTGTCATGAAAAGCATTACAAAAGTGATATTTTTCGTTGTGCTGAAATTGTGTGTTATAATTATGGTTGGCAACTGCTTCGCTCAGGTGTCGAGTTATAATGCATTTAGTTTCAGTTTGCTCCCTCATACAGATCCACAATCTCTGTCTATCAACATACAGAAGAAAGAAGAGGATAAATGTAAGAAAAATGTGAGCATGAAGTCCATTTCAACTTTGGGGAAAGACCAATCAACTGATGAGCTTGAGTGGGGGGAATACACTGATACAGATCAAGATGAAAAGTCTAGCGATAGTGGTAATTCAAATTAGCTAATCCTACTTCTCATAAAATTCACAATTAAATTTTTTAATATTTATAAATAAGGAGAAATTACAATGAATAACAAACAATATATTCTGAAGATAGAAAATAGTAAAAATCAAATTCTTTTGAGTTCTATAAGGGCTTCGGAAGAGTTGTCTACTCTTGATGATTTCAAAATCATAAGGAGTATAAATGATGAGCCGATAAATGTTGGTCAATCAACAAAAACAAAATATAAACTCATTGTCAAAACAAAGGATTCTCCAGATGTTTCTATAGCAACTATCGGAGAACTCTTTAAAATATATTCGACAGTTCGGCTTAAATGTCACAAAAACTCACAAAATCAATTTCAAAAAGTGCAGGAATCCTTGGAAAATGTTGGAGATTATGTGACATTTAGGCCAGTGTTTAGTATGTATTTAACAGACTGCAAAATAGCAAATAATGACAAAGAATCTGGATGGACACTGAAGTTTGAGGAGGGATAGAGGTCAGAAGTAGCATTAGCGAATGAAGTGAGCAAGAGTACACTCATACAGTATTTTTTGTGGGATTTTTATTGAACGCTGCATTCTCATTATGCTATAAAAACCAGAGTGTTCCTCGGTAGCTCAGCAGGTAGAGCAAGTGGCTGTTAACCACTGGGTCGGCGGTTCGAGTCCGTCCCGAGGAGCCAAATTTTCAGAGCACGGAGTTGTTAAAGTACGGAGTTATAAGAGCAATGTTGAAAATAGGAATCAATGGATTTGGGAGAATTGGGAGGATGATCTCCAGGGCATACTTTGAAAACTTGAGAGATTATGAGGACATACAGATTGTTTGCATAAATGATATAGCTGATAAGTCCACTAATATATATATGCTAAAGTATGATTCTGTTCACGGGAGAGCTCAATTTGAGATATCTGAGACTCATTCTGGATTTAGGGTAGGTTCACACGATCTCAAAATGGTAATTGAGCCAGATCCAGAAAAAATAGATTGGAAATCTCAGGGGGTTGATGTTGTCTTAGAGTGCTCCGGCAGATTTACAAAAAAAACTGATGCAGAAAGACATATAAAGGGGGGAGCAGACAGGGTTATAGTCTCAGCTCCATCCTCAGATGCAGACATAACAGTTGTCTATGGAATTAATCATAAAGATATAGGAGATTCTCACAGAGTTATTTCAAATGGGTCGTGCACAACAAATTGCATAGCTCCTGTTGTATATCTACTTGATAAGGCCTATGGGATAGATGTTGGGTACATGACAACGGTTCATGCATATACAGGAGATCAGAGGTTGGTGGATACGGCTCACAAGGATTTAAGAAGAGCAAGGGCAGCCTGTTTATCTATGATCCCCACCTCGACAGGAGCAGCAAAAGCTGTGGGACTGATTCTTCCTCATTTGAAGGGTAAGCTCGATGGGTGTTCAATCAGAGTTCCCACATCTAATGTTTCATTGGTAGATTTCAAATGTACCTTAAAAAATCCAGCAACTGAAGAAAAGATCAATGAACTCATGAGAGATAACTCTCTTGGAGAGATGAAGGGGGTTCTTGGATATAATGATGAGCCTCTTGTATCTGTTGATTTCAATCACTTGAGATACAGTTCTGTTTTCGATGCTACTGGTACTAAGGTTCTGAATGATGGAAGATTTTGTAGGATCATGACGTGGTATGATAACGAATTTGGATTCTCAAATAGGATGCTCGATCTATGCCAATACATAGCCACAAATGGGTAGTATTTATAGAACTTCTGTTGATATGCAATGTTTTTTGCGGATGCTCTCTTAAAAAATCCTACGAATTTAGATCGCAGATGATTTTTGTATCTAAGAGCAAGGAAGCTGTTTGTTTTGATTATAGTAAGGGCAAAACTGAGATGACTATTCTCAGAGCCTCTGATGAAGAAGGGACTGATCCGAAGCCTCTCATTTTGAAAAATCAAATTCCAATTAAAATCAAAACAATTAGGAACCTGGCAGACATAATTCAAAGTAAAAGAGTCATATTCTACACTGGAGCTGGAATATCTTCTGGGGCAGTTCCAACTATGAATGAACTTTTAAAAAGTCTTGGTGACAAAAATAGATTGATTATAAATGTTCGAAAAAATCCGAGAAAGTATATAAAAATCTTTGATGATTTCTTCAAAAAATGTGAGGAAGCAGAGCCTACAAAAGCTCACTTGGCTCTTCACAGTATTATCTCAAAAACTGGAGCCTTATTGATCACTGAAAACGTTGATTTGTTGCACCAGAAGTCAGGGGATAATCCTGTAACACGAGATGATTTTTCAAGGGTGTGTAAGGAGGAGCTCAGCAGAGCAGACTATGTGATAGCTATAGGTCTTGCATCTGATGAAAGCGGGCTCCTCAATTTGTATAAGAAACTTAAGCCAGATGGGAGGATAATAGCAATAAATATAGGGGAACGTCTTGAGTACCTTTCAAGTGAGGATTACTTGCTACTAAAAGACGTCCAAATCGCTCTTCCTGAGTTGTCTAAGATATATGACTGATTTATCCAAGAACATTATGATCTCATGTACAATCTGTGAAGGTGGAATAGCACAGGGAAGTGGTGTAGTCCATGGGATGGATGATGATGTAGTCTATGGAATGGAGGATGTGGTCTATGGAATGGATGGTGTAGTCTATGGGATGGAGGATGTGGTCTATGGAATGGATGGTGTAGTCCATGGGATGGATGATGTAGTCTATGGAAGTGGTGCTGTCTAGGGGAGTGGCGCAGTCCTGGGAATGGAGGATGTATCCCATGGAAGTGGTGATGCGGTCCATGGAGGTGATTATATAGGTGATGACAAAATCTTTGCATCCTTTCTTGTTTTTGATGACCCTGTATATGGAATATGCTCTTACTCTGGGGAAGACATATTTTCCTGTGATGTATTATCATACTTCTTGGTTTGTTTTGCATACTCCTCAGGAAAGGTCTGTTTGCAGTGTGTGATCCGTAGTGGAATGACAATCTATATTTATTTCCGTAAACCCCTGCATGTTGCAATAGGCCACAAACACAAGAAACTACCATCGCAATGTTTAAAAGCTTTATTTTCATAATACTTCTTTCTGTTTAAGGATATGTTTGAATTATATGGCAATACTTTGTTCTGTCAAGTTAATTTTTTTAAGGTTGTATAAGTTTAAGTACTTTGAGATAATGGACAGTGTATATTTATTTTTTATTTTGCGATAGATGTACAGAAACTGACATTCCATGTTTAAGTTCCTTCTCTCTCTCAATGTCGTCCACTATTACTCTTATTCTATAGACCAGGCTAGTTCTAAGTTCCTCAGTCTCTATATTTTTTGGGGTGAATTCAGATTCTGAGGATATAAATGCAATGTGCCCATTGAAGCTTTTACTTTTTGTTGAATCTGATTCTATAATTACTTTATCTCCTAGTTTTATGTGTTGCAAGATCTCTGCATTCGCATATATTTTTATTCTTTTTTGAGTATCTGGCATAATTGAGAAGGCAGGTGAACTTACATTTATCATTTCTCCATTCTCTATATTTCTTGTTATAACTGTTCCCTGTATTGGAGATTTGATAACTGCATCTTTTTTTGAGATAATTGCGAGATTATATTTAGCCATAGCTCCTTCTTTTTTTGCTTGTGCAACCTCATATTTTCCCTTTATATCATCGTATATTTTTTCAGAAATACTATGTTTTTTATACAATTCTTTGTTTCTATTAAAGTCTTTAGTACAATTACCAAAATTTATAGAGGCCTCTGTGAGTTCTGCAAGGGCCAATTGTACTTGAGCATCAAGGATATCTGTATCTAGAATGGCCAGTGTCTGGTCTTTATTTACTTTATCTCCTTCTTCAACCAATACCTCCTTGATTCTTCCCTGTATTCTGGAGGAGACTTTTACATCCTGTATTTCAACATTTCCATTTAGAACTATTTCTGTTTCACTTGAAAAGAACTGTTTATACACTACTATTAATACAGCTATAACTCCTATAAATCCTATTAAGATCTTTAAAAATTTATTCATCAACGGTACCTTGGTCTAACACCCTACTCATATCTAGTTTTTCCTTACTGGTCTTAGAGGATACTATAGTTTGTTTATCATTGCTTGTATTTTCTTTTGGTTTTAGGGTGGCCAACTTTTCAGCCTCAATTTGAGAGTCGCTGTTATTATTTGTGCTTGGAGTTGCCTCAACCTTTGCTATCTCATCTTTAATCTCAGAGATTCCAAGATCTGTTTGTGTTGATATATCATCTACTATAAACTTCAAGAGATTCTCTTTATTAATACTGCTCATATGAGAGACTAATGATTTTTGTATAGACTCTGGAAGCATAAGTATTACCAGATTAGCTATCTTTATGATATGTGGTCTAAATTTAGAATCATTTATCCAATCTGGAGTTTTATCAGAGATAAGCCATTGTCCTACCATCATATCTATGATGGCTACTATTATGATTCCCCTGAGAATACCAAAGACTCCCCCTAAGAACCTGTCTACTCCACTAAGTACGCTTTGTTTAATGAAGTTTGAACATATATAATTAAGGATACTAAGGAGGGTTAAAAACAATACAAAGAGTACACATGCAGAGACGAAATCTGCTATAAGTCCGTGTTCTATATTTGCTCTTGCTATATTTTTTGCGTATGGGAAGGCGAGGATTGTGAGAGCTACACTTCCCACCCAAGATATAAGGGACAGGATTTCTTTAGTCACTCCCCTAAAGAATCCAAACAGGACTGATATAAAGATGGCTATTAATATAAAGGTATCTACGGACAAGAGACCATCATTAATGTTCATTTTTTAAGTTTTTGAATTGTTTATGTATCACACCAATCAGATTGTACTTCATTTAGACACTCATTTGTTATTCCATTTCTGATATCTTGCATGAGGTTATTCATAGTTCTTATATTATGGATAGAGATGAGGGAACCACTTAGTATTTCTTTGGCTTTTATAAGGTGATGTATATAGGATCTTGAGAAATTTCTACATGTATAACAGGGGCAATCCCTATCTATTGGTTCATTGTCATTTTTAAATCTAGAATTACAAAGGTTCATGTATGGGCCCTCTTTTTTTACTATTGCAGTACCGTGACGAGCTATTCTTGTGGGCCCCACGCAATCGAAAGTATCTATTCCACTTCTAACCCCATGAAATATGTCAGAGATTCCTCCTATTCCAAGGAGATGTGTATATCTTTTTTTATCAAGCATTTCATTTGTCATACTGACTATATCTTGCATTTCATTTTGGGATCTCCCAAGGGAACCCCCTATTGCGAATGCGAAGAATTCATTCTCATTAGAGAAATCTGCACTTTCCTGTCTGAGATCTTTATATATTCCTCCCTGTATTACTGAGAGTAGAGCCTGTTTATTTACATCTCCTTGTATTTTGAAATATTCAAGAGATCTTTTTCCCCATCTTTTGCTTTTTCTCATAGAATTTGCAGTATATGTTTTATCTACATGATATGGAGTACATTCGTCGAAGGAAACTATTATATCTGCCCCCAAATCCATTTGTATCTGAATTGATTTCTCTGGGGTGAGGAGTATTTTTTGTCCATCTATATAGGATTTAAAATATGCTCCTTCCTCATTTATTTCGAGCACTGTTTTATTTCTGTGTTTTTGTATGCAGGAGCCCTTAATTTCGGAGGCTACTCCTCCGTGTCCCAGGCTGAATATTTGAAATCCTCCGGAATCGGTCATCATAGGGCCCCTCCATCCCACAAATTCATGCAATCCTCCAGCACTTTTAACAATTTGACTACCTGGTTGCAGCATCAGATGATACGTATTAGAGAGAATGAATTGAGTATTTTCGTTATAGAGGTGTTCTGTGGTTACTCCTTTTATATCTCCCTTTGTTGCGCAAAATACAAAGGCTGGGGTTTCTATATTTCTGTGGGGGGTCACTATTCTTCCCCTTCTGGCATTAGAGTCCCTCTTATTCTTTAATATTTGAAAACTAAACATGGGCTATTTGTATGTGGCGTAGTTTTGGAATCACCCTATTATACCAAATTATCCTGTTAACTTTTATCAAAGTCTGCTTCGCTGTGAAATTATATGCGTTGAAGATTCAAGTACATTTCCTTTTTGGAGTTACTCTATTATACCGATTGCTTGGCCAACTTTTGTCAAGGTTCGCTTCGCTCTCCACCTTGACAAAGTGCCTCTCAATCTGGTTCTCTTTTTTCGTTCCAAAAAGGAAAATACAGTATGTAGATAAGAAGAAAAATAAGATAAGAGTGTACGCTTGCTCACTATCGTTCGCTAACGCTACTTCTGGTAGGGATTATGCTTTATTCAGGATGATTTTTTTTATGGTTCTCCTATAGCAAGTAATGTTTGAGTGAGACTCTCTAATTGTTCAAAAGTTCTGCAGTATATAGTAAGTATTCCCCCGTGATTACTTATCTTTAATTTTGAACGCATTCCAAGAACACCTGAAATTCTCTCTGACATTTCCCTTTCATCTGGGTGTTCATATTTTTCCATTATTGTTCCGTTATCTTTATTGTAGGTTTTTTTACTCTGTATGAATTGCTCCAAGGTTCTTACTGTCATCTTATGTTCCACAGCGGCCTTGGCTATTTCTTCTGCCTCACTATTTCCAATCAACAGTCTAGCGTGTCCGGAGGACAATTTTTCTTCTCTCACTAGATCCTTCACTGAATCTGGGAGGCTCAATAATCTAAGGCTATTTGCTATGTAACTTCTACTTTTACTCAATATAAAGGCCAGATTTTCCTGTGTGCACCTGTGCTCCTCTATTAATTTTTTAAAGGCCTCTGCCTCTTCTATAGCATTTAAGTTATCTCTTTGAATATTTTCTACAAGTGCAAGGGTTAGGGCATTATCCCCTGTGCTTTGTATTACATACACTGGAATTTCTTTGAGACCTGCCATTTTTGCGGCTCTAAGTCTTCTTTCTCCTGCGAGGAGTTCGTATGTATTCCCATTTTGCCTGACTGCAATGGGCTGAAGAATTCCATGCTGTTTTATGGATTCTGAGAGTTCTCTTAATTTTTCTTCATCGAAATATTTTCTTGGCTGTTTAGCATTTGTAGTTACAAGGTTGATATCCACATTTGTAGAATTTGTGCTTCGTGAATTTTGTTGCTCATCTTCTCCAAATATGGCCGACAAGCCTCTTCCTAATTTTTCATCCATTGTCCTTCTTCTCCTTCTTTTCTTAAAAATTCCTTTGCAAGTTCCATGTAGGCACATGATCCTGCACTTTTTACATCATATATTAGAACTGGTTTTCCATGGGAGGGAGCCTCAGATATTCTAACATTTCTTGGGATAACGCTATCAAATACCTTATCCTTTAGATGATTTCTGACATCTCTTGCTACTGATTGACACAGTGCATTTCTTCTATCAAACATTGTTAATATTATCCCATACACTTGTAATTCTTTATTGTAATGTTTCTTTATTTTGTTTATCGAGCTCAATAAATAGCCAAGACCTTCCAGGGCATAGTATTCACATTGCAGGGGAACTAAAACTCCATCTGCACTTACCAATGCATTGAGAGTTAGCATTCCCATTGATGGGGGAGAATCCATAAGTATATAATCGAACATATTCCCATGTGATAACAAAGAATCTCTTAGGATTGATTCTCTTCTATCTTTTTGTACTAGTTCTATTTCTGCTCCTATTAAATCTATACTTGCAGGAATCAATGTCAGACCTGGTATTTTTGTTCTTGTGAACACTTCAGCAGGAGTTTTTGTTTTCGTCAATAAATTATATGCAGAATTAAGATTTTTTTGATAGATTCCTAGGCCTGTTGTTGCATTTCCTTGTGGGTCGAGGTCGATTAATAATACTTTTTTTCCAATTGCGGCCAAGGCAGTTGCCAAATTAACTGCAGTTGTTGTTTTGCCAACTCCTCCTTTTTGATTGGCTATTGCTATCACTTTTCCCACTATTTTTTTCTCCTGACATTATTAATTTTAATAATAGCGCCTTTGGGATTTGTTATGCTCTCTATGATCTCATATCCAAAGTAATAATATTTGCTGGCTTCTTTTATTTCTTGCATATATGTTTCTCCCTTATGGAATACTCCTTTTTGTGAATTTATTTTAAGCATTAGATCACATAGTGTGGAGACAGAGCCAAAGGCCCTTGATATTATTGTGTGTTCTCCCCTTCCTTTAAAGTTGTAAACATCCTCATTCAATATTTCATAATTTAAGTCAAGTTTTATCTTAACGACTCTTAAGAAAGTTGCTTTTTTAATATTTTTTTCACAGAGAGTAAGATTATGAAAGCCATTTATTGCTAATATAACACCTGGAAGTCCTGCTCCGCTACCAACATCTATTATTTTTTCGTCTTTATTGATTATACTGCACAATTGTTGACAATCTTGAACGTGCCTTTCCATTACATTGTGCAATGATTCCTTTTGGACTAAATTAATAGATTTGCTCCATTGAGAAAGAAGATCACAGTAGTTTTTCGTGGCACCCTTCATGATATATTGCAAGAATTTCTCTTTAACTCTGTTATGTTATCACAAATTTTTTTAATATATACAAAAATGTTTCACAGCAAACATTTTTTTCAAATGCATACATTTGCTTATTCTATTGCTTGTTTTATTTGTTGACGCTACTTATAACAAAAGTTATTGAATGTTGTGATCTTTTTCGGAGGTAGTATTTTCCACACTTTTTTTCATCAAAAAGGAATTTTCCCCCCAATTACTTTTCTTGCGCATATTAATAATTTCGAATCCATAATCTGTGTAAAAATTGATTGCAATTTTATTGGTGGTTTCAACTTCTAAAAACATATCGCGTGGTTTATATATTTCCGCGCACATATTTAACATTTTGGAAGCGAATCCTTGATTCCTATATTGTTTTATGGTCCCAATAGAAATAATTTCACAAGCATCGATTCCAATCATCAAAACAATGAAAGAAAGTATCTGTTCTTCCGCATTGACGAATACGTGCGTTCTAAAAACTTCTCCCTTTAAAAATTGCATATAGGTTTCTTCAGAATACTTTGCTGATGGCAAACACGCAGCATGTATCTTTTTAAATTTGTTTAAGTGTTTTTCCTGTAATTCGATAAATCTAATATTTGTACTGTGGAATGATGCCATAATTAATCTCTGTAGACTTGGATACCAAACGCACGTTTGCATTAAATTTTTCACTTTTTAACATCTCAATTTGAACTGTTGCCAAATTTTTATTTTCAATTTTGTTATTATATAAAACATAATCATCATTTGAATTTAATTCTTCTTCTCGTATTAATCTATAATTGTTCAATAACATTCCAGTAAAACTCATACAATAGAAATCTCCCCGCATAGTATTTATAGCAATTGTTCCAAAAGTCACGTCATTTGGTACCAATGAAAATAATGTTAGAAAATTAGAAATAGACAAAAAAGTCATTTGTGGTGCACATAGTGACATTCCCTTCATTATTGATCCGATAGCTCTCATAGAAGTAAATGTATCCGGACCTGAAGAAAATATAATTTCATCTTCATTTTTGGACATTATTTTCTGGATTACAGATATAACATTTTCTGACCCTAATATTTTTTCAGCACACTTTTTTGAAGACACAAAATATTTATGACCATTAACAAATATTGACAACATTTTTATTTCCTTATTTCTATGTTAATTATCTTATTTAATTTTGTGATTAAATTCTTATTGGGCAAACTTAGTTTTTCATTTGTTTTGCCATTATTTCTTAGAATACATTCTTGTATTATCCATCTTTCAACATTATTATTCGCAAGAAATTTAGCGACATTAATCATATTATTATCTGTAATAAATCTTGGATCATATGTTGTTCTTACTTCAAAATTTGCTTTACTTCCCACTAAAGCCAGAAAACTTTTTAATGCTTGATCTCCAGAATTTGGAACTTGAGTTATTTTTTCATAATCTTCAAACTCTGTTTTTATATCAAATCCTATCCAATCTACGACATCCAAAACTTTCAGAAATTGTTCGTATATACACCCTGATGTGTGTAATCCAATCAAAAATCCGTTGGAATGTTTCATGTGAAACATAAAATGGTATAGATCTTGTTGACATAATGGTTCTCCACCACTAAAAACTACAGCATCCAACAATCCTTTTCTATTTGCCAGAAAATTCATGAGCTCATCCTCAGTAATTTCTTCAAGACCAGAAAAATTCTGTAAGTTTTTGTTATGACAATAATGACATTTTAATAGGCAACCTCTGCAAAAAACTATGCAAGAAACTTTTCCCGGATAATCTAAGATCGAAAATTTTTGTAGTCCACCTATTTTCACAGTGATTCGCCTCCATGAAAAAGTTTCATGTGAAACAACTTTGAGATTCTTTATGTAATTTTGAGAAATATGTTAAAACATTAGAGAATGGAATTTCTTCTGTTGTGTTGGTGCTAAGTTGGCGTATGGAAATAGTATTATTTTCTTCTTCTTTTTTCCCAATTATAATAATAACAGGAATTTTTTGCGTGGAATGAGCACGAATCTTGTACCCTATTTTTTCGTTTGAAATATCTAATATACATCTATAATCAGCTTCGGTTAATAAATTAGCGATTTTTTTGGCGTATGTAGCAAATTCCTCAGTGACACTGGCAACAGCTATTTGCACAGGAGCCAACCAAAAGGGAAATTTACCGGCGTAGTGTTCAATCAAAATTCCTATGAATCGTTCAAGAGAACCAACAAGAGCTCTGTGTAACATAACAGGAGTTTGCTTTTCTCCTGCGCTATCTATGTAATAAATGCCAAATCTTTCAGGAAGAACAAAATCGCATTGTAAGGTGCCACATTGCCAGTCTCTCCCAAGACAATCTTTCAAAACAAATTCCAATTTGGGGCCATAAAATGCTCCTTCCCCCTTGTTGATGGTGTATTCCAAGCCAGAAGCATCTGCAGCCTTCAATAATGATTGTTCTGCAATATCCCATACTTCATCTGATCCAGCTCTTTTTTCTGGCCTGTCTGAAAATTTAACAGTAATATCAGAGAAACCAAAAAGAGCGTACAATTCCTTTAGGGCGGCATACGTATCCTCAGTCTCTGAAATAATTTGATCACGAGTACAGAAGACATGACCATCATCTTGCATAAAAGCACGTATTCTCATAAGACCATGCAGAGAACCGGATGATTCATTTCTGTGACAGATTCCGAATTCGGCCATACGAACTGGTAGATCTCTATAACTTTTAATGGATCCTGTTCTGTAAATAATTATATGTCCAGGACAATTCATGGGTTTTATAGCCATAATTTTGTCTTCATCATTAACAATGAACATATTTTCACGGAATTTATCCCAGTGCCCAGAAGTCTCCCATAAGTTTTTGTTTAGTAGTTGAGGGGTTTGTACTAAGAAATATCCATATTTCTTCAGTATTTTTATTATTTGTTCTTTAACAGTATTAAATAATACACATCCGTTTCTTAGCCAGAAAATACTGCCAACCGCCTCTTCATCAACATGAAAAATACCAAGCTCTTCCCCTAGTTTCCTGTGATCTCTAAGAGATGCCTCCTCCAATAATTTGAAATAAGATTCCATTTCAGATTTTGAATTCCAGGCGGTGCCATAGATTCTTTGAAGCATGTCGCGAGAACTGTCTCCTCTCCAATATGCCCCCGAAACAGAGGTTAATTTGAAGGAGTCAACTGGAATGAGGGAGGTATTAGCAATGTGAGGTCCCTTGCATAGGTCAATGAAATTCCCAACCTTATAGAGGCTCACGGTATCAATATTTAAATCCTCTATGAGCTCCACCTTAAAATTTTGATTCATGGACTTAAATAGAGAAATAGCCTCACTGGATTTCATCTCAATTCTTTCGAAGTTCAATTTTTTATTGATGATTTCTTTCATTTTATTTTCAATGTTTTCAAAATCTTCAATAGAAAAAACCATATTACTTTTTACGTCATAATAGAAACCATTTTCTATAGAGGGGCCTATGGCCAACTCTATGTGAGGATCTATCTCCTTTAGAGCATATGCCAAAATATGGGAAACACTATGCCTTAGAATTGAGAGATCATCATTCATATTCCACTACCTTTGGGACGGAAAACATTCCATATTTCGAGGATTTTGTATTCGAGGATTTTGTATTTGAAAGGACTTGATCCCTTTTATCCACCAGAGAACACACGTCCTCTCTAGAATACCCAGCCTCCCCAATTTCAATTACTACGTTCGAAGTGTCTATGCTCTGTAATTCTTGAACCCAATCAAAAATACCATTTAATCTTTCAAGAAAAAGAGGCCTTTCTTCCTCTGTTACAGATACCTTCGCCAATTTGCAGAGCTTAAAAAATTCACAAGAGTTAAGCATAGCTAACAACACATATATTAGGATAACTATATCGAGTTAGTATATATTTAAAAGATTAATTCGAAAAGGAAAATCCACGCTCAGTTAAGGTTCTTCCCCTCGGAGTCTTTTGAATAAGCCCCTGTTGTAGAAGGTATGGTTCTATAACATCTTCCAAGGTATTGGAGGTTTCTGATAGAGAGGCAGCCAAAGTCTCCACTCCAACTGGGCCTCCTCCAAACAAATTTCTGAGTATATTTAGGTATTTTTTATCCTCAGAATCAAGACCTATAGGATCAACATTCAGGCGATTGAGAGATTCAACAACAAAGGAGGAGTCTATAGAGGAAATTTCAGAAACATTAGCAAAGTCCCGAACCCTTCGAAGGAGACGGGAGGCAATCCTCGGGGTTCCCCTGGATCTGTTTGCTATCTCAAGAGTTGCCTTCTCATCCATATTGATTCCAAGAATTCTGGAATTTCTGAGAATAATTTCACACAATTCATCAAGATTATAGAAATTAAAACGAAAGGGAATACCAAATCTTTCACGGAGGGGGGGAGAGAGAAGTCCCAACCTAGTGGTTGCCCCAATTAGTGTAAATTGAGGGAGATCCAGACGAAGAGCCCTAGCAGATTGCCCCTCCCCAATCATTATGTCTATCTTAAAATCCTCCATTGCAGGATATAGAATCTCCTCAATAGAGGGATTCATCCTGTGAATCTCATCAATAAATAGAATATCCTTCTCCTGAAGATTAGTGAGGAGAGATGCAAGATCTCCGGGCTTGCTCAGAATTGGACCAGATGTTATCTTTATGTTGGTCCCCATCTCAAGGGCAATTATCTGAGAGAGAGTAGTCTTCCCCAATCCAGGGGGCCCAGACATTAGAACATGATCCAGGGACTCATTTCTCAATATAGAGGCCCTTATAAAAATATCCAGATTCTCACAGATACTTCTTTGCCCAGTGAAGGATTCAAGCCTCTTTGGTCGAAGGGATCTATCAATGTGTAATTCTTCAACGGATAGGGCCTCTCCACTTACAATCCTCATTATTTTAACTCCCTCAAACAAGATATTATAATTTCATCGGTAGAGATGGGGGACATAGCCTTAGTAACCCTATTCAAAACCCTCAAAATTTCGTTTCTTTTGTACCCGAGGCTGATGAGACCAAGAACTGCATCACTAACAGCAGTTTCTCCCTGTCCCACACTACAGTCCTCCGATTTTATGATCATATCTTTGAGCTCCAATAGTATTCTTGAGGCCGTTTTTCTGCCTATCCCAGAGGCCCTCAACAATATATCAGGATCTTGAGTAGCAATGGCAGTAGCAAATTCTTCAGGAGAAAGGAGGGAGACAATAGATAGGGCAGACCTTGTCCCTATCCCGTGAACCCTCAGTAAATTTTTAAAGAGATTAAGTTCAGAGGAACTTTGAAATCCAAATAGAAATTGTTGTTCTTGCTTGAATATATGAAGGGTCCTTATTGTAAGGTTATCTCCAGAATTGAGGGAGGCAAGAAATCTGGAGGTTACATAGACCTGATAACCAATTCCCCTAACATCAACAATTAAAGAATCCTCAAATATGTCTTCCACAATTCCCTTAATTTTAGCTATCATGATGCGAATTATTAATAATAATCAGTAGTCGCATTTGCAATTACAGTTCTCACAGGTCATATGGTTCTTATTTGTTATTACAAACCCCTCTCCAAAACTATTTTCCACAAGATCTATAAATATTCCATTGATTAATAACTCATCCTCCTCAAGATAATAAAAATCTACCCCCTCAATGGAGGTAACCTTTTTCACAACAGTATCATCATCATTATTTTTAGCATACTGCAATGAATAGACAATTCCTGAACACCCTCCCTGTTCAGCAATAACTTCAACTCCAATATATTCCTTCTTACTTGCAAATACCAACTCTTTAATTTTTTTTAGGGCACTGGGGGATACAGTAATCATACATCCGCAATTCTCTCCTTTGTTTTTCTTAGACCTATAATTATCAATCGCAGAAACTATAGCCTCTTTTGCCAATACAGAGCAATGCCTTTTTATATCTGTGAGGTCAAGAGTATCTGCAACATCCTCATTTTCTATATTTAGAGCCTCCTCTATGGATCTTCCCCTGAGGAGATCACACACATATTCCATGGAGGCTATAGCTGAAACACACCCAAAAACCTTGTATTTGGCATCAATAATAATATCATTATCCTCATTGAAAAGTAGATGAAGCTTCATGACATCTCCACAGAGGGGGGATCCAACAATTCCAATTCCCACATCTATGTCCATATCAGTAAATTCTCCTATATTCTTTAAATTATTATAGTACTTTAGAGTCTCAGGACTATATTTCATGGTATATCACCTCCTACAGGAACTACCTTCAAAAATACTCTCAATATCGATTTCGGATTTTATCATTTCCCACACAGGGCTCATATCTCTTAATTTATTAGTTGCATTCACAAGATCTTCAAGTGCAATATCCACCTCATTTTCAGAGGTGTATTTTCCAAGGGATATCCTTATGGAGGACTGAGCAATATCGGGAGTAATTCCCATGGAGGCCAAAACATGAGAGATACTAAGTTTATTAGAGGTACATGCAGACCCAGAAGAGACACATATTCTGGGGGACTCCATCATGAGAGCCTCCCCCTCACACCCCCTGAAACTTATATTAGTTATCCCAGGATAGGAATTTTCAAGAGATCCATTGATATGTATCTCCTCCAGTTGAGAGGTAATCCCCCTTATTAATCTGTCTCTTAAAATAGAGATCCTTGATAGATCATCACTCATCTCCAGGGAGGCAATGTGAGAGGCCATACCCATACCCACACATAGAGGAACAGGAATTGTCCCAGATCTTACTCCAAATTCCACCTCTCTATTGGAATCCTTAATCTGCAAAAGTTTCCTGTGCTCCTTTTTAAAGAAGAGAATTCCAACTCCCTTGGGTCCATATATCTTGTGTCCAGAGGCACTTAAAAAATCAACCCCTAAATCCAGGACGTCTATCTGTATTTTCCCAAAGGCCTGAGTAGCATCAGTATGCAGCAATACTCCCCTCTCATGACATATTTGAGATATGGAC
>JAISOC010000042.1 GCA_031275915.1 Holosporales bacterium
TCTAAACTCATAGAGCTCAACAATAAAAGAAAAGAGATGGAAAACATAGTATTTTCTGAGGCTATGGCTATGATAAATTCTTTAAAACTACATTTGAATAAATTTATATTTGTTTATAGTAATAATTGGCATGAGGGAATTATTGGTATCATAGCTGGTAAATTAAAAGATTTTTTCAACAAACCAATATTTGTTGCAACTTTCGACAAAAAAGGACGCGGTAAAGGGTCTGCTAGATCTGTGTATGGAATTAACGTTGCTGATGTAATTAATGAAGCAATAGCAAGAGGAATTATAGAAAGTGGAGGAGGACATCATCTTGCTGGAGGATTTTCTATAAACTTGGAAAATTCTCAAAAATTTCACGCATTTCTTAAAGACTATATAACTACAGAGGTTGAAAATACTATCAATATAGATTGCGAGGTGCCTTCCTGTATCGATTTCAAAAGTTTGGCTGATAGTGTGTTTATGTTGGAGCCTTTTGGAAAAGGAGCTGAAAAACCTATCTTCTGTATGAAAAGTGTGAGAATAGAATCTTATAAATTAACTAATAACGAAAAACACATGATAATGATTATATCTTCTGGATATTCATCATCTATCAGAACTATCATTTTCAATATTAAGAGCAAACAGCACTTGATGAACGCTCTGAAAAATGCGGAATTCTCTAAAATAGATGTAGCATTTAGCATAAAGAAAAATGAAAAATATGGACCTAGTATAATAATAGAAGATGTAAGAATTTCTGCGGGTTAATAACAATCAAAAAAATATACCAGCAAATATACCAACACTAAAAATGACGCCAAACAAAGTATAAAGAACTATATTTTTGGATGCTCTGGATGCATGAAACATATCAATTGAATGAATTGTATTAGTTGTCCAGTTGCTGAAAATAGATTGGTACAAAAAGAATATGTAGGATGAGGATGTAAGAATAACCGCCACAACAACTAAAGCATATCCAGTTGAAAGACAGTTTGCTGAATAAACAGAAAGAATTTCAGTGATAAATCCCCATGATACTGGTACCCCAATCAGCGTTAATACACTTAACAATGCTAGACGTTTAACCACAATAAAATGGGAGTTAACCTCCTTTAACTCATCTATCTCTCTTGTTTTGAAAATAGTTTTTATAATATCTGTTACGAAAAACAAAATAGCCATGATAAAACTATGATATAAAACGGAAAATACAAATTTTTTTATACCTCCACCACTTAGTAAAATTATTATATATAAGTTCATGTGAAGAATTGAAAAATACACAAAAATTCTTTTCAAATCTTTTTGAAAAAATATATTTACACACGCAATAATTGCTCCAGCTAAGCATAGGCATGAAAGCAAATTTGCATATTCAATCAAATAATCAAAAAACAAGTGGTACGCTACTTTTATCATCATAATTGAACTGAATTTCAGAGCGATAGAAGCAAGAAGAACAGATAGGGCTGTTGGAGAATCAACATGCACTTTTGGCAACCAATGATGAAGGGAAAATAGAGGTATCTTCACTCCAATCCCTGCCAGGATAACCCAGAAGCAAGTTTTGCTGTATACGTGTCCCTTTTGATACAGTTCAATAATATCAGAGGTACCAGATGTGTTGTGTATTATAAGCATTGATATAATGGTGAGAAGGCACCCTATCATTCCATATATCAGAAGAAACGAGGCTGCTTCTTTATGATGATATTTTCCAGACAAATGCATCATGATGAAGAGTGGAATTGTCGCTGCCTCCATAAAAAAGAGTAAGAGAAACAAGTCATACGCAACGAATGCTCCAATAGCAAACGACTCAAATAACAAAATGCACGAGAAAAAATGTTTAGTCTTGTGAATATTTTTTTGCAATATCCATAACATAGTTAGAGAACATATGACAGTTGTCATGAGTATAAAAAAAATGGAATATTTATCTATTCCAACTTTGTATTTTATGCCATATTTGAAAATCCACAAATGTTCTTCAAGAAGCTGAACAGTGTTTTTTGAAAAATCAAAAGTGCATAGCATTGCAACTGAAACAATGATAGCCACAATACTGCCACACAGTGCTGTGAGTTTGGCGTTTTGAATTTTATTTTTTTGTGAAATAAGAACAAAAAAACAGCTAATTACAGGTAAACATATAAGAGTGGATATGAGAGGTATATTAGACATATGAAGCACTCACGTTAATCGATATACCTCCATTGGAATATGCTCAAAGCTGGCACAGCACTAATATCGTCCCAACATTATACTCCATTTCATGCCAACTTGATCACAGCATCTCTTGAATTTCTGCATCAGAAAGACCACAGGAAGCTTGTATTCTGACTTGCTGTTTTTTCCCTGTGGTCCTTATCTTTCTTGGGTAACACTCTTATTTACGCTCATCAGCAAATGTTGACAAATACGCGTTACTTCTTCGTATCGAACCGTGATATAAGTTCGCTAACATTACCACTTCTTGCTGAATGTGGCACAGATGATGTAGAACTAGATGTTGATGTAGTTGAAGGTGGCAAAGGTGGTATAAAATTAGGTGCTGATGTAGCTGAAATATATGCACCAAGGGCATCTTGTATGGTAGAAACCATTTTATTGCATTCTTTCTTAAATAATTGTGATTTCGATTCAGCTAGTTCTGCTCGTTTTGTTTGTTTTGTTTGTTCTTGTTTCATTTGTGCTGATACTTCTTGCAGCTCCTGTTTAGCTTTTTCTGTTAGTTTTTTTTGTTCTTGCAGCTCTTGTTTAGCTTTTTCTGTTAGTTCTTTTTGTTTTTCCAACTCTTGTTCTGCTTGTTTTGCTCGCAATTCAG
>JAISOC010000056.1 GCA_031275915.1 Holosporales bacterium
CCAAGAATACAAAAGAGCCCCATGCAGCAACATAAACCAACATAACCGAAATATTTTTTCACTAGTATTACAGAAGTACTACAAAATAGAGCACTTAATAATGTTATGAATAAACTTGGAAAACTACGCAGAAAACTAGCTATTGTCAAGAATATACAGTCCACGTTAATGCACACAGCCACGAAATATCAAACTCTGTTTGAAACCATTCATTTTATCATCTCTATTACAAATAACGCCAGAGGTGGCGTTGGCGAACAAAGTAATAGACTATATGTTTACCTGACGGATGGAGTATATACCTCATCTGCATTTTGTGCATTCCAAAGCTTGGAATATGATCCATTTTTAGATAGCAGTGATTCATGAGTTCCACTTTCTATTATTTTTCCGTTATCCAAGACATGTATTACGTCAGCCTTCATGATGCTGGATAATCTGTGGGCAACAACAAGAGTCGTTCTATTCTTCATTAATTTATTCAAGGCCTTTTGTACTGCTTTCTCAGATGCTGTATCGAGAGAAGAAGTGGCCTCATCCAAGAGAAGTATGGGAGCATTCTTGAGCATTGCTCTTGCTATGGAGATTCTCTGTCTCTGCCCACCTGAAATTCTAATTCCATTTTCTCCTATGATTGTGTCATATCCACTGACGGAGTCCTTTATGAATTCATCTGCAAGGGCCGCTTTTGAGGCTAGTATAATTTCCTCACGAGAGGCATTTTCTTTCCCGTAGGCTATGTTTTCATAAAAAGAGGCATCAAAGAGGATAGTTTCTTGTGTAACTATTGATATTTGATCTCTTAGATTATCTATATCCAAATCTCTGATATTGATTCCATTTATAAAAATACCTCCCCCTGAAACATCATAAAATCTTGGGAGGAGGTTAATTAAGGAACTCTTTCCAGATCCACTTTTCCCGACAAATGCTATGGTTTCTCCCTTTTTTACACTGAAACTGATATTTTCAAGAGCATTTCTTTTATCATCATATGAAAACGAAACATCCTTAAAATCTATAGTTTTTATTTCACTTTTAAGAAAGATGGGATTGGCTGAGTTCCTTATAGAAGGTTTTACATCCAAAATTTCAAAAACTCTCTTAGCAGAGGCCAGACCTTCCTGCATATTTGCACTCAGATGAGTGAGTCTTTTCAGTGGCTCGTATGATAGCAACAAGGCTCCAAGGAAGGATATAAGATCACCAGTAGTTTTGTGATCGTGTATAACCTGAAAGCCCCCGTATCCAAGCACCAGGACTATTGCAATCCCCCCTATGAATTCTGAAGTTGGATGAAGAGATGATTTTATCTTTGCCGACCTAACAATAAGTTTCAACAATTCGTTCATTTTGTTTTTTATACGAGTAATCTCCAAATTTTTGGAGTTATACGCCTTAACTATTCTGATCCCCTGAAAGATTTGCGTTAGATATCCAGAAAAAATACCCAAACTATTTTGAGTATTTTCTGTTACTTTTTTCATTCTGCGACCTATCAATGATATTGGCACAATGGCACTTGGGAACACTATGAATGCAAATCCAGCCAAGGTTGAGTCTCTGTAAAACATAACGCATGTTAAAAATATGAAAGTCAAAAAATCCTTACCTATTCCAACTAGAGTTGTGGATACTGCTGTTCTCATCATGTTCACATCATTAGAAAATCTAGATAAGAGATCTCCGCTATGTATGTTGTGAAAGAATCTGAGATCCGAATGCAAAAGATGCCTAAATAGCCTTTCTTGAATATCAAATATAATTTTTTGTCCAACGGAGAGCATGATGACAGATTCTCCGTATGAGGCAACTCCCTTAACAACAAAAGATACAAGTATGCACACACAGAAAAAAAATAACTCTGTTTTACCTTTGCTATCAAAAATAAAATCAAAAGCTGGTTTTAAAAAGTACGGAAAAGATGCTGTTGCCAAAGCTGCAATTGCCATACAAATAACTGCAACCCCCAGCTGTTTATAATACGGATGTACGTGTTCTTTGAGTAATCTTTTTGCCAGACCGATTTTCTTCATGAATTCATGGATTGGAAAAATTCATCATTTGTCTTGGTGTATTTCAATTTATCAACAAGGAATTCCATAGCCTCTATTGTTCCCATCGGATTTAAAATTCTGCGCAATACCCACATTTTGGAGAGAACACCCTTACTTTCCACCAGGAGTTCTTCCTTTCTTGTTCCAGATTTATTTATATCAATTGCTGGAAAAACTCTTTTATCTGACAATTTTCTATCTAAAACTATTTCCGCATTTCCAGTTCCCTTAAATTCTTCGAATATAACGTCATCCATACGGGATCCGGTTTCAACAAGAGCTGTGGCTATTATGGTGAGAGATCCTCCCTCCTCTATATTTCTTGCGGCTCCAAAGAATCTCTTAGGACGTTGCAATGCATTTGAATCAACTCCTCCTGTCAGGACCTTGCCTGAGGATGGAACGACTGCATTATATGCCCTAGCAAGTCTTGTTATGGAATCCAGGAGAATAACAACATCTTTCTTGTGTTCTACAAGGCGTTTGGCTTTCTCTATGACCATTTCTGTGACTTGAACATGTCTAGTTGCTGGTTCATCGAATGTGGAACTCACAACCTCTCCCTTAACAGATCTTTGCATATCAGTGTTCTCTTCTGGCCTTTCATCTATGAGGAGAACTATAAGATATACATCAGGAAATCTAGCTGTTATGGAATTCGCTATCGCCTGCATCATAACTGTTTTCCCTGTTCTTGGAGGGGCAACAATCAATGCTCTCTGCCCCTTACCTATAGGAGCCACCAAATCTATTATTCTTTGAGTCAGGCCAGTATCCTTTGAATTTGTATTCTCAAGTTCAAGAGTCAGCATTTCATTCGGATGCAATGGAGTTAAGTTATCAAAATTTGTTCTTTTTTTGATATTTTCAGGGGGTTCGAAATTAACAGCATCTATTCTCATCATAGAAAAATATTTCTCATTATCCTTTGGAGCTTTAATTTGTCCCTCTATGGTGTCCCCTGTTTTTAATCCTAATTTTTTGATAAAAGAAGAGGGAACATATATATCATCAGGGCCCGGAAGATAATTTGATTCCGGATATCGAAGAAATCCAAACCCATCTGGAAGGACCTCTATGACTCCCGCCCCAAAAATTGGAGTTCCATTTTCTGATAATTTTTTGAGAATGGAAAAGACTAGGTCTTGTTTTCTCATTATATGAGCGTTTTCAATTTTATGATCGGCTGCACACTCAAGTAGGCTAGCCAAAGATTTTGTTTTCAATTCTTGAAGATTCATTTTTTTCTCTTTTAAAAAAGTATATGGATAGACAGCGGCTCCGCGAAAATGTTGTTGAAACGACCACCCACGAAGCAGTATGATTATTTTACGATAAGACTTTTGAATATATCAACAATTTTTATGAAGAAAAATATACATCCTGATTATCATACTGTCACTGTTGTTTTGACTAATGGAGAATCTTTTCAGACTAGGTCTGTGTATGGAAAAGAAGGGGATACAATCAATCTTGATATAGATCCGTTAACACACCCTGCATGGACAGGAGCAGGCCACAAATTGGTTGATACTGGCGGCCAAATTAGCAAATTCAGCAAAAGATATAAGAATTTTGGAGTGAAATAAGCTTCAGCTTCTGGCTGATGTTTTTAAAAATCTAAGTGTTTTTTCTTGAAATGGCTTGCTACTCCGTGGAACTGACAACTAAATGTAAGAGTCTAGCTGTAAAGTTTTGTGTTTCTTCAGTATACTTTCCTTTTTGGAGGAACTCCATTATACCAATTGCTTCGCTATCTTGGTCAAGGTCCGCTTCGCTCTCTACCTTGACCAAGCGCTCTACAATTGGGATTTCTGCTGCTGTTCCAAAAAGGAAAATACAGTATATGGATAGGAAGAAAAAGAAGGTAGGAGTGTACGCTTGCTCACTCTGTTCGCTAACGCTACTTCTGACAGTGTTTATAGAAGATAAGATTTTACAACTAGAACTTTTACTACTCCGGTCTTGCTTGAAAGTATTTGCTAATTCCATTAATATCTTTCTCTATTCTTGTGCTGTTTGTATTTCTTGGTGAGTATATGGGTAAGTATGTGTTTGTGTGCACATCTTTGATTGTATTTGGTGTTCTGAGCATTGATGCTTTGGCCACAAATCAATATATAAGTAACTATGTGTTCACGCACATAGATAAAAACAAAGAAATTATTCTCCGATATTTAAAGGAAAATTCAGATATAGTCAAGGATGCTTCATATATTCTTGGAATTATTTATTATGAAAATGGACAATTTGATTTATCAAATTATTACATATGGAAAGCGGCAATTGCTGGGCATAAACCTGCAATCAACGCCATTGGAAACATGTATTATTCTGATAAAAAAGACATCAAAAATG
>JAISOC010000030.1 GCA_031275915.1 Holosporales bacterium
AGCAGGGTGTAAACTAATATATTTACCTCCATATAGTCCAGATCTTAATCCTATAGAGAGATTCTGGAGTTGGCTTAAGAGACAGATTAGAAGTATTATGAATAAGTTTACTTCTTTGGGTGAAGCAATAGATCATGTGTTTGTTAATTAGATGGAGTATATCTGCATAAAAAGGTCTCCTTATAGAATGAATGAGTCAACACTTATTCTAGAGACATTTTTTGTCTCACATGTGTTTGAACTTGGTCAATTGGGATTAACAACTAAATGTAAGAGTCTAGCTGTAAAGTTTTGTGTTCCTTCAGTACTCTTCCTTTTTGGAGGAACTCCATTGTACCAGATTACTTCCGTTTGTCTGTCAAGGATCACTTCGTTCTCCTCCTTGACCAATCGCTCTGCAATTGAGATCTCCGCTGCTGTTCCAAAAAGGAAAATACAGTATATGTATAGGAAAAAAAAGAAGGTAAGAGTGTACACTTGCTCACTTCGTTCGCTAACGCTACTTCTGGCAGGGTCTATAGAAGGTAAGATTACATTTAGTTATTAATCCCAAACGACAAAGTGTCTGTGATATTTCCCTTTCATCAAAACACATTTGACTCTCTCTCTGGGTTAAGTAATGTACCTCAGCTGTCCAGAAAACTCCTCAGTTTCCTGGCTCTGCTGGGGTGTTTGAGTTTTCGAAGGGCCTTTGCTTCTATTTGTCTGATTCTTTCCCTTGTTACAGCGAATTGCTGTCCGACTTCTTCCAGAGTGTGATCCGTATGAAGTCCTATTCCAAATCTCATTCTAAGAACCTTTTCTTCTCGAGCTGTCAAAGTGGAAAGAACTTTTGTTGTTGCGTCCTTCAGATTAGATTGGATTGCAGCATCAACAGGCATTACTGCCCCCTTGTCTTCTATAAAATCTCCAAGATGGCTTTCATCCTCATCCCCTATTGGAGTTTCAAGACTTATTGGATCTTTTGCTATTTTCATAACTTTTCTGACCTTATCAACTGGCATTGCCAATTTTTCTGCCAACTCTTCATGTGTTGCCTCCCTGCCAAGCTCACTCATTAATTGCTTGGACATCCTAACTAATTTGTTAATTGTTTCTATCATATGGACTGGAATTCTAATTGTTCTTGCTTGATCCGCTATAGCCCTAGTAATAGCCTGCCTTATCCACCATGTTGCGTATGTTGAAAATTTATACCCCCTTTTATATTCAAACTTATCCACAGCTTTCATTAGACCTATGTTCCCCTCCTGTATTAGATCAAGGAACTGCAATCCTCTGTTTGTATATCTTTTTGCAATAGATATCACGAGTCGTAGATTAGCCTCTGTCATTTCTTTTTTTGCTCTCGATTCATCTCTCTCCGCTTTTTGAATAGACTGAAATATACTTCTGAACATTACAAAAGGAAGGTGCGTCGCATCAGCAACTTGTTTTGCAGCCTGCACAAGATTTTCAAAAATAGAAATGTTGTCTTTGTAAAACTTTTTCCATCCTCTCAATGAGAGGCGTGAAATCCCCTCCAGCCATTTGTTATCAAAATTTTTACCAGTAAATTCGTTCACAACATCCCGCCTTTTTAATTTGTATTTTTCAGAGAGAGATAAGAGTTTTCTCTCCATTATAGGAATCTCCGACATAAAAGAGGCGTGCATCTGCTTAAGAGACTCTATTCTTCTATCATTCAATCTTATTTCGCTAAAAATCTCTAAGGCTTCTTTTTTCAGAGATCCATATTCTTCATTTGTTGCCAATTTTTCTATGCAAAAATTCAAAGATTTTTGTTTTCTGAAGATTTTCCCAGAAACTTTCACAAATTTATGTAACGAATCGAGTAATTTTTGCTTTGCTTCTTGATCATCATCAATTACAACAGACTCCATCAATAAATCCTCTGCTATTTGATCATCGTCCAAATCATCTGTAGATTCATCAGATGATGCTTCATCCATAGAAGAGCTCTCACTGGCCACTATGTCTTTTACAAGTAATATATTGCCCTCAAGTTTTTCAATAAAACCTGCAATCATTTCTTTAGTAAGAGGGCTTTCACAAAAAGCTGTATACAAATTCTCTTGAGCTGTCTCTATCTTTTTTGCTATGGAAATTTCTCCTTCCCTAGACAAGAGATTAACATTTCCCATTTCTCTCAAATATATCTTTATCGGATCATCAGTCTTAATTTCTTCAGGTACTTCATCTGGTTGATCGCTATCAACTTGAATGATGTCAGTATTTTCCTTATCTTCATTATCAATAATTGACATCTCATCTTCTGGAGATTGAGAATTGAGAATCATTGCCTCTTCTTCTTCGACGCTTATGATATTCACGTCGTTATCAGTTATGTACGCTACAATTTCCGATAATGCATCAGAATCATATTCTGAACCTGGCAAAGCATCATTCAACTCATCATGTGTGATATATCCTTTGTTAATTCCCAATTTAACAAGTCCAATAACATTTGGATCAGATGCTATCTGCAATCCTTCAATTCTATCGTCATCTTTTTTGTTTCTTGTCATCATCCCTCACTTTTTCGACAAATTAAGTTTCAAGGCTCTCAGCCTTTCCCAAGAATCATTTCTAAGATCTTTTTTAAATTCTTCCTCTGCAAGTTTTAAATCTCTGGAATATTCATCTCTGAACACGTGATTTCTATATACATCATACCAAAAATCAAGAGAATTATCTTGACTAAAATTGCAGTATTTACCAGCTATTTTCCCCAACTTAATTACATCATCATCGTGTAGCTCTCTTTCATTTAACAGGCAATCCTTCACATTTTCCAAAAAATCATTTGAAAAAATGATACACGATAGCTGCTCCGCAATTTCCGGCAAAATAGCCTTATCCTTAACTATAACGTATAACAAAATAGCTTCTCTCAACAAAGCATTGTTTTTTTTATCAACAAACAGTGGCCCAACCGTCCTGGGCATTTCTCTTTTACCTTTGTTGACAGCTCTGATTCTATCTTTAATCGCAGATATATATAAATTTCTTAGCTCAATATTGTTAATAATAAATAGCTTCTCAACGATCTCTTTTCTCCATGCAGCAATATACTCAGGAGTTTTCACAACCATTCGACTATAAGCATCTGTAAAATTTTCCCATAAAAAATCTATAAGATATAAGGAATTCTTCAATAATATCTCCATGCTCTCCACGGATTTTTCACGAATATACAAATCTGGATCATACCCACTTGGCATTTTGCAAAATCTCAGTGTTTTTCCCGGTTGAATATATTCAAGAGCAACATAGGCGGCTCTTTGCATAGCACTGTATCCAGCCTCATCCCCATCAAAACATATTATTGGTTCATTGCAATGCCTCCATAGATTTAGCAAGTGTTCGCTGGAAAATGAGGTTCCCATGGAAGCGACAGTTGTGTGAAATCCAAATTTATGCATCATCACAACGTCCATATACCCTTCAACAACTATATATTGATTGTTCTTAGACACATTTTTGCTGGCTATGTTATATCCATATAAAACTTCTCTTTTCTGAAAAATTGCAGATTCTGCGGAATTTATATATTTTGGCTGTTCATCTTTCTGCAAAGTTCTTGCCCCAAAGGCTATAATCGACCCTCTTGGGTCAGTAATCGGAAAAATTAGCCTATTAGTAAATTTAGTAACCCACGCTTCTTTAACAGCAGGATATCCTATTTTCTCCATTAAAGGTAAGATGTTTTGGGGACAAAACCCAATTTGAAACAGCCTTATAGTCTCTTGATCTAAACCTCTTTTATGGCAGTATTCAAGAACTTCATTGTTGTTCAACAACTGCCTAGCAAAAAATTTTGAACATTCATCCATTATATTTTTATAATTATTATCCAGTTCTTTAAAGGAATGTGCTGGTAATTTCACTCCAATCTCATGAGCCATTTGCTCCACGGCCTGCATGAAAGTCACTCCTTTTGATTGCACAATATATGAAAAAATATCCCCCTTTGCCCCACACCCAAAGCAATAGTATTTTCCTTTTTCATCATTAACAAAGAAGGAAGCAGTTTTTTCGCTGTGAAAAGGACAATGCCCAACCAACTCTCTACCCTTTCTGATTAGTTTAACGTCTCTGCCAACTATCTCAGACAAGGCGACTTTTGATCGGATATTGTCTAATATAACATTTAAGTCTGTCGTTCTCATACAGGCTAATGATACAATACTGAGACCATGAATAACGAGTATGTTTTTGCACACCTAACAGTAATACTGTTTATAGCTGCTTTGTCGGGACTACTCCTGGCAAGGTTTAGACAGCCTGTCATGTTGGGATACATACTAGCAGGAGTGATATTTGGCCCATGTGGATATGGCTATATGTCATCTCTTGAACAAATCAAATTCTATTCAGATCTTGGAATAATTCTCCTTCTGTTCGTGATCGGTATGGAGATAAACATAAAGTCATTCCTTAAAATGTGGAAAATTCCGACCTTCTTCACAGCCATACAAATTCTGATAAATGTGATTATAGCTGTTTTATGCGCAAACTTTCTTGATGTATCTATATACGCATCTCTATTAGCGGCTTTCATAATTTCTCTTTCTTCCACAGCCACAATTGTGAAAGTTTTGGAATATATTGGAGAATTACGGACAGATGTTGGACATATATCAATTGGAGTATTAATAGCGCAAGATATAGCAGTTGTTCCAATGATGCTCGTTATAAAGCAATGTAATGGTGGAATTTTCAATATATCTATGCTTTTAGATTTAGCCATGGCAGTGCTGTTGGTCTTTGTTCTCATAAGATACATCGGCAGATCCGAAGGAATAAAACTACCTCTCAGAGATTTGATATCAACCCCAGATCTCACCCCAGTTGTTACTCTTGGTTTGTGCTTCACATCTGCATCTTTGGTTGTTTTTTTAGGGTTATCAGAGGCATACGGAGCTTTTTTAGCCGGACTTTTCATAGGAAACACAAGAGAAAGACAGCATATCATGGCCAGTATCAAACCCATACAAGATGTGTTGCTAATGGTGTTTTTCCTCTCTGTCGGACTTATGTTTGACCTGAATTTCTTGATAAAAAATTGGATACTAGTAATAGGAACATTGCTCTTTGCAACTGTGTGGAAAGTAATATCAAACACCGTAATTTTGAGGAAATTTTCTATAGAATTGGCCAAAGCATCCTCAATTGGTATTATTCTCGCTCAACTTGGAGAGTTTTCTCTGATCCTCTCAAATGTTGCAATTAGTTCTAATATAATAGACATACACGGACAAAAGCTGATAGTGTGCGTCACGGCTCTCTCGTTATCAATCAGCCCTTTCTTCATAGCTCTCTCAACAAGAACCAAAAATTTATCATTTGTCGGAGATAATTCCCTATTTTCAGTCATGAAAATAATCTTTTCCGGTAAGTTTGCGAAAGAAGTCCGCAACCTAGTTACCAAAAGCTCGCAACTAAAAGATTAATCACACCTCAAGCTATTTTTTCTTATCATCAGTAAATCTACTCATATACTTACCAAGACCTCCAAATGTTTCACGAATAGCTCCACGTGTCTTTCCTTTAGTCTCTGTTTTCTCTGAAACAGTCGATATTGTCTTTTCATAACTACTTTCTTTAACAGATTTAACAATTCCATTTCTATCGAAAGTCACAATAACAGTCACCTGATCAATGACAACAGGCGTCAAAAAGCTAGTCTTTTCTGTCCTCTTGGATACATAATACCAACTATGTGAACCATCTTCAGAAACAACGGACGACCTCATAGTTGGAGCACCAAAAGTCAAATACACTGCCCTGGCATCATCTTTGCCAACCGTTATCTTTTTGAAATGTTCACGCTTTACTGCATATCCGTGATTAATCACAGTCTTTTCACAAGCAGAAGTCATAAAAAATACAGCAAACACCGCCAGAAGTAGCGTTAGCGAGTGAAACGAGCAAGCATACACTCTTGCCTTATATCTCTCTCCATACCCTACAGTATTTTTCCTTTTTGGAACGAAAAAACGTCCACAGCTTACAAGGTATTTGGTCAAGGTGGAGAGCGAAGCGGACCTTGACCAAATTTGCCGAGTAAGCTGTACAATGGAGTTCCTCCAAAAAGGAAAGTACTTAGGCATTGTTGGAAACTTTTCTAACGAAAGTTCCGTATTATTTGATTTCAAGATAACATTCCTCATATCTTTATAAATTAACACTATTTTTCTCGACAAGTTCAATAATGGCCATGGGAGCTGCATCTCCATACCTGAATCCAGCTTTCATAATTCTTACATAGCCTCCAGGCCTATCTTTAAACCTCTCGACTATATCATCAAACAATTTTTTCACAACTGATTCTTTCTGAAGTCTTGCAACAGCCATCCTTTTCGCGTGCAAAGTCCCTTTTCTAGCCATAGTTATCATTTTCTCGGCAGCTGGTCGAAGTTCTTTTGCCTTTGGTAAGGTCGTTCTAATTTGCTCATGCTCAAACAAAGAACACATCATGGCTCTCAACATAGCCTTCCTATGCGAACTCGTTCTATTTAATCTTCTCTTTGCAAAACCATGCCTCATTTTTCATTTCTCCAAAACATCTTCATTAACTAAGCTGATCATCCAATCTCTTTGCAAGTCCATCTATATTTTCAGGAGGCCAACCAGGAACTGTCATTCCGAAATTAAGATCCATATCGACAAGCAAATTCTTTATTTCATTCAGCGATTTGCGACCAAAATTCGGAGTCTTCAACATATCTGCTTCCGTCCTTTGTATGAGATCTCCTATATAAAATATATTTTCGTTCTTCAAACAATTTGCTGACCTAACTGATAATTCGAGCTCATCAACCTTCCGCAGCAAATTTTTATTGAACGGAAACTCATCTTTTATTTCATCCGCATTGTATGACTGAAACTCTTCAAAATCAACAAATGTAGCAAAATGGTCTCTAAGAATTGCTCCAGCTTCCGCTATCGCATCATCAGGTCTAATCGATCCATCAGTTTTGACCTTTACTACTAGTTTATCGTAATCCGTTCTCTGTCCAACTCTTGTCTGTTCCACCTTAAAATCAACAAGGGTAATTGGGCTATATATCGCATCAACAAATATCACTCCTATCGGTTTTTCATCTATTCTTCTATTATTGGCAGAAACATACCCTGTCCCACAATCAGCAGTAATCTCCATGTTCATATGTCCCCCATCCTCAACATGACATATAACATGGTCTGGATCCATAATTTCAACATCAGCAGAACAATCTATATCAGATGCCTTGACAAGTTTTTTCCCAGCTGCACTCACGTGCATTTTTCGACTTCTACCTCCATGCAATTTCAATCTCAAAGTCTTCAAATTCAATATGATCTCAGGAACATCTTCTCTCACCCCAGGAATCGCTGAAAATTCATGAGCAACCCCCTCTATTTTCACGGAAGTAATAGCTGATCCAGGAATAGATGACAGAAGAACCCTTCTCAAAGCATTCCCAACGGTAGTACCAAATCCTCTTTCAAGAGGACATATTACAACAGTTCCATCTCTCAATTTTTCATCTGAATACGAAACCTCTGCCTTATTAGGTTTTATCATCATTTTCCAAGTAGTACTCATAATCTTCAACAAAACGCTCCCGCTTTATAAAAAAAAACAACTTAATTTCTTCTCGCCTTTGGAGGTCGACACCCATTGTGAGGCAAAGGAGAAGCATCCCTAATGGAGGTCACCGTAAATCCAGCCGCCTGCAAAGACCTAATAGCAGTCTCTCTGCCAGATCCAGGTCCTCTAACAACCACACTAACATTCTTGACCCCATGCTCAGCTGCCTTCTTGGCAACATCCTCTGCTGCCAATTGAGCTGCATATGGAGTGGACTTCCTTGATCCCTTAAATCCAACAACCCCGGCAGAACCTCCAACTATTGTATTACCGTGCTCATCAGTTATAGTCACAATCGTATTGTTAAAACTGGCATTAATATGAGCAACGGCATTAACAATATTTTTCCTCTCTCTCTTCTTAACTCTCCCAACCTGTTTCTGTGCCATAAAACATATTCCTTTAAAAAAAATTACCTTGTTGCTATTTTCTTTCCTGCAATGGGAACTGCCTTACCCTTCCTAGTTCTGGCATTGGTATGAGTCCTCTGTCCTCTCACAGGCAGTCCCTTCCTATGTCTTAACCCTCTATAACACCCCAGATCAGAAATTCTCTTAATATTCATGGAGACAACCCTTCTCAGATCTCCCTCAACCTTATAATCTGCGTCTATGACCTCCCTGATTTTGACAATCTCCTGATCTGTTAAATCAAATACCCTTTTATCAGGAATTCCTGCCTTCTCTAGTATGGTCTTCGCAGAATAACGACCAATACCATAAACATGGGTCAATCCGATAGAAACTCTTTTCTGACTCGGAATATTAACACCGGCAATACGCGCCACCTTCTTATTCTCCTATCTTCAAAATTTTTAACACAGACTTCGTTACACTATCGAGTGCTTCATCAGCCTGAACGCTATATAAAATACCAGATTTATCGTAAAAATCAATCAAAGGATGAGTTTTTTCATGATATTCGCACAATCTTTTTCTGAGAGACTCCTCATTGTCGTCATCCCTTGTCTCAAATTCCGTTCCTCTGCACACGTCGCAAACCCCCTCAATCCTCGTGTTATTAAAGAATTCATTGTATATCTTTCCACACTCTGAACACCTAAATCTTCCAGTAATTCTCTTTAAAATAACATCATCATCCATCACAAAATTAATAACTTTTTCAACTTCTTCATAAGACGAATCAGCCATCTTGCTTAAGGCATCAGCTTGCTCAAGAGTTCTTGGGAATCCATCAAAAATAACATTCCTGCCGTCTAATCTCTCTATTTCCTCTTCTATAAGCTCAATTGTAACATGTCCAGGTAACAATGCTCCAGTATTTATAATTTCCTCTATAGTTCTCCCATCATCAATTACTTTCTCTTTATTGGCCCTTATTAAATCTCCTGTTGAAACCGCAACAAATCCGAATTTCAAAGTAAGAATCTCAACCTGAGTTCCCTTGCCGCTTCCCGGAGCTCCTAAAAATACTACCCACATGTTATGGCCTCCTCGTTAACATTGCCAGAAGTAGCGTTAGCGAACGAAGTGAGCAAGCGTACACACCAACATTCATTTCCTCTTCTATCCTCAGTATTTTTCTTTTTTGGAACGAAAAAACGTTCACAGATTGCAAGGCATTTGGTCAAGGTGGAGAGCGAAGCGGACCTTGACCAAATTCGCCGAGCAATCGGTATAATGGAGTTCCTCCAAAAATGAACAATACTTTTGGAGACTAATTGGAATACCTGACAAATCAATTTTGCTATTTTTTTCATAGAATCATATCAATCCTTTTGACCTTCCTCTCTTAAAGAGCCCCTCATATTGTTGAGCTATCAGATGAGATTGGAATTGTCCCATAGTATCTATCGAAACGTTAACCACGATCAAAAGACTCGTACCTCCAAGATAAAACGGTAAAGAAACCTGAGATAAAATAACTTCCGGAAGAATACATATGGCACACAAATATATAGAGCCTATTGTTGTTAATCTCAACATAATTGTATCTATATAATCGGCAGTTGAATCTCCAGGTCTTATTCCAGGTATATAACTCCCAGCCTTTTTGAGATTTTCTGCGGTTTCTTTCGGATCATGCATAATGGCAGTATAGAAAAAGGCAAAAAACACAATAGCCACAATATAGAAGAACATATACAAGGGCTGGCCATGAGAAAACAACATAGATATTTTCCCAAAAATAGAATCTGGATCAACAGCTACGAATCCAGAGATAGTGGCAGGTAGCAATAATATAGAGGAAGCAAAGATAGGAGGTATTACTCCAGCATTGTTGAGTTTAAGAGGAAGATGAGTATTTTGCTGATTCGCAGGCATATTCACCATTGTCTGCCTCTTTGGATATTGTATTGGAATCTTTCTGACTGCCTTTTCCATAAAAACTATAAATGCTATAACGGTAATCACGAGAACCAACAGCAAAAACAGAGCCATTATAGATATAGCTCCCTGCTTTCCCATTGCAAATGTATTGAAAAGAGCTGCAGGTAGGTTGGCTACTATACCAGAATATATAATAATCGAGGAACCATTTCCGATTCCTCTCGAAGATATCTGTTCTCCAAGCCACATTATGAACAATGTTCCCCCAGTAAGACTCGTCATTGTCGTTATTCTAAAGAGCATTCCTGGTTCAAGAACTGCGCATCCTGAATGAGCAACAATTCTCTCCAATCCAGCGGCTATACCAAATCCCTGTAACATAGCAAGAAGAACAGTTCCATATCTTGTATATTGGTTAATTTTCCTCCTCCCGACTTCTCCCTCTTTTTTGAGAGCAGTCAATTGAGGAGACATAGCAGTCAAGAGCTGCACTATAATGCTTGCTGATATATACGGCATGATGTTCAAGGAAAACACTGTCATACGACCAATAGCTCCTCCAGAGAACATGTCCAAAATTCCAAAGAGTCCTCCAGCATGACTTCTTGTGAATTCAGAAACCACAGCAGGATTGATATTTGGAAGAGGTATATATGTTCCGAGCCTGTATATAACCAATATAAAAAGGGTGAACCACAAGCGTTTTTTTAAATCCTCAGCCTTTTTAAAAGAAGAGAAGCTGAAATTTTTTGCTAATAACTCAATTGGAGATGCCATCTATAATTTCCTCATCATTCAATAGTGAGAGTCCCGCCACTCTCTTCAAGCATTTCCTTGGCCTTTTTGCTAGCTCTTGTTACAACAACCTTCACAGGATTTTCACATTTGCCATTGGCTATCAAAGAAATTCCTTCAATATATGCAGGAGTATACCCAATTTTTATTAAAAACTCCTTATCTATTGCATTTTCTTTTTCATTAAGTAATCCATTTTTCACAATTCTATTGATCTTATAAAAATCAAGCTCATACATCTTCATTCTATGAATATTCTTGAATCCTCTCTTGGGAAGCCTTCTGTGAAGAGGAGTCTGTCCTCCTTCGAATCCATTTATACTTACTCCAGATCTGGCAGTTTGGCCCTTCCCTCCCCTTCCAGAGGTCTTTCCTTTTCCTGATCCTATGCCCCTTCCAATACACTTCGTTTTGCGACGAGCTCCCTTATTGTCTCTCAAATTATTCAACTGCAAATTATCAAAAGCCATAAAACTACTCCACAATTTTAATCATGTGAATAACCTTTTTTATCAAAGATCTCACAGAATTGCTATCAACAAGCTCTTTTTCCTTTCCAATTTTGCCAAGTCCAAGAGATTTCAGATATAAACTTTGTTTCTTGTTTCTCCTGGTAGAGCTGCCCGTCTGAATTATCCGTATCATTTTTTGAAATTTCCTTTCTTTAATTGCCACAGAACTGGCTGCTTTTTCCATGTTTTCTTCAGTAGAGGATACTGAAACCTTTTCAACCACATCCGTTATTCCTGCTTTTGTTTTTTCAACCTCTGCAGATTTTAAAGAAGTTTTAGTGTTTTCGGCTTTTATGACAGGCTTAACCTTTTGTTCTTTTGTTGGTGAAGACTTGTCAACAGTCTTAACTGTCTTTGCAACAGTCACTTTCGATTCCTTCTTAATGCTCTTGGCCTTAGGGGAAGGCTTCTTGTTTGCTACTGCAGTTGTCTTTTTTTCAACAACTTTCACCGACTTTTTAGATGGAGTTTTTTTTGTTGTCTCTGTCATTGTCCCTCCACAATCCAAAGGCGAGCCACCGCCGCCACCACAAACAACCCATTCTGCGCAAAATGTCCCACATATCCCCCTAAAATCTCATTGCCCATAACAAATCTTCTCATGATTGTGTTGCTCCATCTTCCGATATCTCTCTACTTTTGGTATCTGTATATCTCCTTGCCAATATATCAGTGAGCTTTTTGCCAAGTTTGGCAGCCACCTGCTTTGGAGGAATAATCGACTGAAGGGCCGCAAACGTTGCCCTCACCATATTATGATAATTCCCAGATCCAACGGATTTACTGACTATATCCTGAACTCCAAGAGCCTCGAAAACTGCTCGCATGGGGCCTCCAGCTATAACTCCTGTACCTGCCTGAGCAGTCCTCAGGAACACAAGACCTGCTCCAACCCTTGCCCTCACATCGTGCCTAATGGTTCTTCCTTCCTTCAAGGAAACCCTTATCATTCTCTTTTTGGCTTTTTCTGCAGCCTTTTTAACGGCATCTGGCACTTCCCTGGCCTTTCCTGAAGCATATCCAACTCTTCCCTTGCCATCTCCAACAACCACAAGAGCTGAAAAACGCATATTCTTGCCACCCTTAACAACTTTCGTCACTCTCCTAACGCTTATGAGCTTCTCTATGATCTGCTCTTCCTGCTGCTGTGGCCTTCTCTCTCTTTTTTCGCCCTGTCTTGCCATAATAATCCCTAAAAATTCAACCCATTTTCTCTTGCGCTATCTGCAAGAACCTTAACACGACCATGATATAGAAATCCAGATCTATCAAAAACTACATCAGCTATCTTCTTGGATTTCGCTTTCTCTGCTATGGTTTTTCCAACGTATACAGCTGCCTCTTTGTTTCCTCCATTTTTAATGGATTTCTTACCATCTCTTGATAAAGTTGAAGCACTTACAACCACTTTTTCTCCATTTTGATCAAGAATCTGAGCATACATATGATTGTTGGTCCTATTAATAACCAACCTGTATCTCCCCTTAATAGTCTTGGAGATTTTGAAACGCTGCCTGATTTTTCTTCTTTCTCGCAATTTTCCTGATATATCCATAATTACTTCTTCTTCCCCTCTTTCCTATATATAAATTCACCAACTTTCATGACCCCTTTGCCCTTGTATGGCTCTGGCTTTCTATAACTCCTGAACAAAGCCGCTATGTCCCCAACCTGCTTCTTGGAGTGTCCCTTAACAACTATTGTTGTTGGCTTCGGACATTCTATCGTTATTTCCTCTGGGATATCATAATTAATATCATGGCTGTATCCGAGCTGCAAAGTCAGTCTCTTTCCATTCACTGCCGCCTTATATCCAACTCCAACCATCTCAAGCTCAACCTTAAATCCCTTGTCCAATCCATACACTATATTGAAGACATTTTTCCTGGAAGTTCCCCAAAGGGCTCTCGTCTGCTGCTCTTCATTAACCGGTCTGAAAATAATTCCATTTTCAATTTTGGTAACCTCAATACATGAAGGAACCTCGTATTTTTCCTCAATTTTTCCTTTTTTAAAGGTCAAAACATTCCCATCAATGGTGTGTTCAATACCACTTGGAATATCTACAGGATGTTTACCAACTCTCGACATATATTTCTCTCTAATACTTCTCTAAAACACAGAACAAATAACTTCTCCACCTATAGATTGTTTCCTTGCCTCAACATCGGACATAATTCCTCTATTAGTGGACAATATATTTATTCCCAACCCATTCTTCACAAAAGGCAAATCCTTGATTGAAGAATACTCTCTTCGACCAGGTTTTGAAATCCTCTTTATCTCATATATAACCGGCTTACCCTCAAAATATTTTAATTCTATTTTAAAGCAATTACGGCCAGTTTTTGCGCACTTCTCAACATTATAGCCCCTAATATACCCCTCGTCCAGAAGCACTTTCAAAACTCCATCTCTCATTTTTGACACAGGAGAATACAGATGCTTCTTATAAACCATCTGTGCATTTCTAATTCTTGTGATCAAGTCGCTGATTGGATCAATAACACTCATCTATATCTCTCCTCCTCACCAACTCGACTTCACAACACCAGGAAGCAGCCCAAAAGATCCGAGATCTCTCAAAGCTATCCTAGACATCCCAAATTTTCTGTAATACCCTCTTGGCCTTCCAGTTAATGAACATCTATTTCTGAACCTTACTTTCGATGTATTTCGGGGCATTTCAGCCAACTTATGCACCGCCTGCATCCTATCTTCAAAAGATGTCTCTTTATTCATAATAATCTCTTTCAAAGATTTTCTCTTGTTAAATCCACTTTCACTCAATTTCTTTCTTAAATTGTTGTGTTCAATTGAACTTTTTTTTGCCATATATTCTCCATTAACTAGTGAAAGGCATATTAAATGCCTTCAAAAGTGCCAACGCTTCTTTATCAGATTTGGTTGTCGTACAAATTGTGATATCAAACCCTCTGATCTTGTCTATCTTGTCATAATTAATTTCTGGGAAAACTATCTGTTCCTTTATTCCCATTGAAAAATTTCCATGCCCATCGAAACTTCTGCTGGAAAGACCTCTGAAATCTCTGACTCTCGGAAGAGCCATATATATGAGCCTATCCATAAACTCATACATCCTTTCCTTTCTGATAGTTACCTTCACCCCAAGTTTCATTCCAGTTCTGAGCTTAAATCCTGCTATAGATTGTTTCGCTTTCGTTACAATTGGTTTTTGTCCAGAAATCAAGGTTATTTCATCTATAACTGAAGCCAAAACCTTATTGTCTTGAGCAACATCAGATGAAGTGCAATTCAAAACTATTTTCTCAAGCCTCGGAACTCTCATATCATTCCTGATGCCTAGTTCCTTCTTCAGGCTCTCCTTTATAACATTTTCGTATTTCTGCTTCAAATAACTCATAAACTGACTCCAGATTTCTTAAAATATCGAATTTTTTGTCCATTTTCATTCAATTTATAGCCAACCTTTGAAGGCTTATCTGTTGAAGGATCAATCAACGAAACATTGGAAATAGCAATTGGCATTTCTTTTTTGAATGCTCCCTGTGGATGCCTGTAATCTGGTTTAACGTTCCTCACAACAACATTCACATTTTCAACAAGGACCTTCCCTTCCGCCAGAAAAACCTTCTGCACAGCCCCTCTCTTGCCCTTGTGTGATCCTGTTATCACTTCAACCACATCCCCTTTTTTTATCTTAAATTTTTTCTGCGTCATAATTATAAAACCTCCGGAGCCAGCGATATTATCTTCATATATCCTGCATTTCTGAGCTCTCTCGTCACTGGACCAAATATACGACTTCCAATGGGCTCTCCCTGTTTATCTATCAAGACAACCGCATTTCTATCGAAAAAGATCTGCATACCATCTTTGCGCCTCACAGGATGCTTCGTTCTCACAATAACTGCCTTGTGTATATCACCCTTTTTGACCTTACCTCTCGGGATAGCATCTTTTATAGTAACCACAATAACATCTCCAACCCCAGCATATCTCCTCTTAGATCCTCCAAGAACCTTAATACACAAAACCTCTTTTGCTCCTGAATTATCTGCAACTCCCATTCTAGATTCTGCTTGAATCATTTTGAACCTCCAAGATGAACCTTAGAATCAACAACCCATTTTTTGGTCTTCGAAATAGGACGAGACTCAACGATCTTCACATAATCTCCAATTTTATAAGCGTTTTCTGCGTCGTGAACAGCATATTTCTTATGTTTCTTTACATATTTTTTATAAAGAGGATGCATAACTCTGTTCTCAACTCGAACATGAACTGTCCTATCTTCTTTATCGCTCACAACAAAACCTTGTAACACACGCCTAGGCATCTTTTTCTCCTAATTATTCTTCAATTGACGCAATCGCGTCTTAACTCTCGCTATATTTTTTTTACATTCCCTCACTGCAGATGTTTTCACATCCTGTGTTGTCTTCATAAGAATTCTGAGATTCATATGCTCCTTTTTAAAAGTCGCACACATTTCACAAAGCTCTTTTGAATCTTTTTTCAACAATTCCATAAACCTCATATGTTAAATCCTCCTAAACTATACGCCTAACAAATTTCGTATTAATTGGAAGCTTAGACGAAGCAAGCTTCAAAGCCTCCTCTGCCACGTTTTCCGGAACTCCATCGATCTCAAACATTATGCGTCCAGGATGAACCCTGGCTGCCCAATATTCATTTGATCCTTTGCCGCTTCCCATTCTGACTTCCGCTGGTTTTTTAGAAACAGGAATATCAGGAAAAATTCTGATCCACATGCGCCCTGCTCTCTTCATATATCTCGAAATCGCCCTTCTGGCAGATTCAATCTGTCTAGCGGTGAGTCTCGCTGGTTCAATTGCCTTCAAACCATAGCTACCATAACTCACAGTCGATCCAGCAATCGTAACTCCTTTAATTCTGCCCTTAAAAGCTTTTCTGAACTTTGTTTTTTTAGGCGACATCATAATTAAAAACCCTCATATAAAAAATGCTAGAAGTAGCGTTAGCGAACGAAGTGAGCAAGCGTACACACCAACATCCTCTTTCTCTCCCCCTAACAGTATTTTCCTTTTTGGAACGAAAAAAAGTGAACAGATTACCGAAGTGTCTGTCAAGGAGGAGAACGAAGTGATCCTTGACAGACAAACGAAGGTAATCGGTATAATGGAGTTCCTCCAAAAAGGAAGAATACTTTAGGGAATCATCCAAAAAAGAAAAAACACTGTGCAACACATCTATTTTTTTCATATTTTCTTCTCTCTTGAAGTGAAATCTCCGACTTCACAATCACCTTTATATACCCACACTTTAATACCACAAGTCCCGTAGGTTGTCTTTGCAACACCAACACTGAAATCAACATCCGATCTGAAAGTATGAAGTGGCACCCTTCCCTCTCTATACCATTCCATCCTGGCAATCTCCGCTCCTCCTAGACGTCCACTGATATTACATCTGATTCCATCTGCTCCCAACTTCATAGCAGACTGCATGGCTCTTTTCATGGCTCTTCTGTAGGACACGCGCTTTTCTATCTGGGAAGCTATATTTTCTGCAATTAAATAAGCGTCAAGCTCAGGCTTTCTAATATTCGTTATATTGATGGCAACCTCCATCCCAGCTATCTTTGAAATTTCTTTTTTCAATTTTTCAAGGTCAGCTCCTCCTTTCCCTATAAGAGCTCCTGGACGAGCTGCAAATATTTCAACACTAGCTTTCTTAGCAGGTCTTTCAACAATAACTTTGGAAACTCCGGCATGTGCACAATTTTTTTGTATATACTGCCTAATTCTCACATCCTTCAATAATTGATCTGCATAATCTTTTTTGTTGGCATACCACCTAGATTCCCAGGTTCTGAGTATCCCTAATCTCAAACCAATTGGATTAACTTTCTGTCCCATGCCTCTACCCTCTCTGCTCAACAATTATGCTCAGGTGACTAAAGGGTTTGCGAACGCGGCCTCCCCTTCCCCTACCTCTCGGATGAAATCTTTTCAGAGTCAGACTATGACCAACATATGCTTCCTTAACATAAAGGTTATCTATATCAAGTCCATGATTATTTTCAGCATTCGCTATAGCTGATTGAAGAGTTTTTCTCACTTCAACAGCAATACGTCTTTTGCAATGAGTCAGAGCTCCAATTGCCCTATCTGTTCTCATTCCTCTGATCATAGCCGCCACTATGTTCAATTTCTCAGGACTAACTCTGATTTTTCTCAAAATTGCTCTGGCTGTGTTGTTATATTCCATATCTATCATCATCATTTCTTAGCCTTTTTGTCTGCTCCATGCCCATGATATGTGCGTGTTGGAGCGAATTCACCCAATTTATGGCCAACCATATTTTCATTCACAGACACAGGGATGAATTTTTTCCCATTGTGAACTCCAAATGTCACTCCAACGAATTGTGGAATGATGGTCGATCTTCTCGACCAAGTTTTTATAACATCGGAACGGCCAGAGGCCTTCACTGCCTCCGCTTTTTTCAACAGATATCCATCAAAAAAAGGTCCTTTCCAAACTGATCTTGCCATCTACATTCTCCTTATTTTCGCTTTGATATTATATACTGATTTGTTCTTTTATTTCTACGGGTTTTCTTTCCTTTCGTGGAAATACCCCATGGAGTCACAGGATGTCTTCCTCCAGAGGTTTTCCCCTCTCCTCCTCCGTGAGGATGATCAATTGGGTTCATTGCAACTCCTCTGACACACGGCCTTTTACCAAGCCATCTGCTTCTTCCAGCTTTTCCATAGCTTCTATTTTGATGATCAGGATTCGAGACAACTCCAATGGTAGCTATGCAGTCTCCACTAACAAGTCTCTGTTCTCCTGATGGAAGCCTTAAAATTATATACACTCCATCCCTTCCAACTATCTGAACTCCTGCTCCAGCAGATCTAGCCATCTGAGCTCCTTTCCCGATTTTGAGTTCAACATTGTGTACAACAGTTCCAACAGGAATATTCTTCAAAAGCATAGTATTGCCATTTTTTATATCTGCTTTATCAGAGGAAATAACTCTGTCTCCAACTTTTAATTTCTGAGGAGCTATGATGTATTTGTATTCATTGTCAGTGTATTTCAAAAGGGCTATGAAAGAAGTCCTATTTGGATCATATTCAATTCTTTCAACGACTGCTTCTGTATCTTTCTTATCTCTGAGGAAATCAATAATTCTATATCTTTGCTTATGACCCCCTCCCCTATTCCAAACAGTTATGTGACCATGATTGTTCCGACCAGCCCTATCCAACTTTCTTTCTGTTAGCTTCTTTAATGGTTTTCCACGCCAAAGCTCGGATCTATCAATATTAACAAGCTGCCTCTGAGAAGTTGTGATAGATTTATATTGTTTCAGTGCCATTTTACAATTTGCTCCTGTGTTGATTTATGTTTCATTTTACTTGAAACGTATTTTTTTCCTTTTTGGAGGAACTCCATTATACCGATTACCTCCGTTCGTCTGTCAAGGATCACTTCGTTCTCCTCCTTGACAGACACTTCGGTAATCTGTTCACGTTTTTTCGTTCCAAAAAGGAAAAATACTAGGGGGATAAGAGAAGGTATATACATAGGTGTGTAAGCTTGCTCACTTCGCTCGCTGGCGCTACCTCTGGCAATGTTGCATGGAAAATATGAAGATATCGCTATAGTCATAGTCCTGCTCCAGAGTCAATTTTATTATCATCTAATAATCTAGCCATTGCCTTACCATAGGGATCTAATACTCGCCTTTCCATTTTTTGAAAATGTATTTTTCGCTTTTCTTCCTTTGAAAAAATGCCTGCCTCTTTTTTTGTTAAATTTTCACCAGTAACATTCACATTTTTTAAACTCAACAATTGATTATCAATTGCATCAGCAGACCCCACAGTTCGTTGAGTCTTTGATTCCGCCTTTTCGCCTTTTCTTCCATTTGAACAAGCACAAAGAAACAGAAATGAAAATACTGCACACGCCATGAATTCAACTGTA
>JAISOC010000062.1 GCA_031275915.1 Holosporales bacterium
AACATAAACAAAATTGTGGACAATTTGTTTGCAGGAACTGCTCAAACTGGTATTGATTTGAGTGCTGGGACGTTTACGTATGCAACTGGTTCAACAGTAAACTTTGGAAACGACTTAAAAGCGAAGACTACCACTTATAATACTGCTTTGACGGCCAAGGATACTGCAACAGCCGCCAAAACAACTGCAACTGGATATCAGACTGCATTTGTAACTCATTACACAAATAACATCACTGGAGCAAAAGCGACTTTCGATGCAATTGCTGAGACAGATGGTGTGAAGAAACACGCTGCCGCAATTGATGCTGCTGAACACAGCGAACTTGGACTTAACGCATCGGGCACCAAATCAAAATCCAAAAGTGGATTCATTGCTGAGGCTGTAGTTGGATACGATCACCGTATGTCAGATGTGATGGTTGGAGTAGATCTTGGTATAGGTTTCGATACATTCAAAACGACAATCAAGGACAAGTCTCCGGCCACGGCATCAACAACTACCACCAAGAATGGAGTTGAAGTCAAGAGACCGTTCTATGTCTTGGTATTACCAAGAGTCGGATACATGTTTACTCCGCAATTGGAAGGATATATTACTGCTGGTGTTTCACTCAACAGGTATAAGGTTGACACGCGAGGAATGGCTGTTGTCCACGATAAATACAATGCTTTGGTTACTCAGGGAAAAGCTTTGAACACGCTTAGAACTACAAAGATAACAGAGCTCACTGCGAAAATAGCCAATACGTCCACTAGTGCAGATGATAAGAAAAAGGCTGAAGCTGATTTGAAGATATACACAGATTCACCAATAATCACAGGACTTAAGACGGATGAAGTCAATGCAGCACAGCAAAAGGTGCACAAGAAGACTAAGCTTGCGCCAGTTGTTGGAGCAGGAGTTCGCTTTGCTGTTACTCCAGACGTTCTTATTGGTCTCGGATACAGATATCAATTTAAGACAAAGCTTGTTGATTTTGAGAAGACAGGAAATGTCAAAGTTGATGATCAAAGCCACACTTTCAAGTTCGATGTCTTGTTCAGAATTGGTGATTGATAACCAATTTACTTTATCACAAAATACCGCAGGTTTTTTCCCCTGCGGTGTTTTTTTTATTTCATAAAACTTTGTTATTGTTCAATAGATCTCAAAGTTTCATTAATACTTACTTTGTCTAGAGATCTTCCATCTGTTTTTTTAATTATGACTGCACAGTTTATATTGACCCCGTTTTTGGAAAAATAACTACCTGGAACAACCACGGAGTTTTCTGGAATAATTCCGTGTGGCAGTTTTTCTCCTTTTTCTCTATCAATTATTTTGGTAGATGAAGAAACAACGAGGCCTGGTGCCAAAATTGAATTGTTTTTAACCAAAACTCCTTCAAGAACTGCTGAATTAGCTCCAATAAAGCAATTGTTCCCAATTACAACTGGAGAGGCTACAAGTGGTTCCAATACTCCACCTATGCATGCTCCTGCAGAAATATGGCAGTTTTCTCCTATTTGAGCACATGATCCGATTGAAGCATTTATATCGATCATTGTTCTTTTTCCTATGTATGATCCTATATTTATGTAGCTTGGCATAATTACACATTCATCCCCAATGTATACCCCATCTCTAATTATTGCTCCTGGAACTTTCCTGTATCTCGAAGTATTGAAATCATATGGAAGCACACCAACTTTGTCATACGCATCAAAATTCTGATGTGTGCAATCTCCATGTTTAAACAGCAACAATATAGCCTTCTTTATCCACATATTAAATGAGCCATCACTATCAAGAATTCTTATTTTCCCAGCATTCAATAAATCTAATACTTCACGTATATCTTGTAACATCGCGGATTTATTACTGATTTGTGCTTCTTCGCTATATGCTTCAATTCTTTTTTGTAATTTGTTGTACATTTAAAGATCACAGAAAAACAGCTAGTTGAGTGATAAGGTACACAAATAATTCTCCCCACGGCAATCTCAAATTTTTTTGCAAATAACAAGATAACAAAATAAGATCACATTACATATGTTTTTAAAAATGTAAATTTCCATGTGCAAGATACTATCCGTGTGTATAACACTTTTAATCATTGGCTCTGCAGATGCCTTGAAGATAGAAATAAACAAGGGTGATGTCAGGCCAGATCCTATAGCGATTGTTGATTTTTTTGATAAAAATGGGAATGATTCGGAGAAAGGTCATGCAATTGGAGAGATAATAACAAGAGATTTGGAATTGTCTGGTCTCTTTGTTCCAATTGATAGTTCCTCGTTCCTGGAATCTTCCAATGTATTAGCAACTCGAGGGCATAACATAAAAAACTGGAATGTTTTAAATGCCAGATTTTTGGTTTATGGAATAATAAACAATAGTGGCTCAAATTTTTCAGTAGATTTCAAATTAATTGATGTAGTAACAGGAGGCACAATGTTGTCTATGAGCATTTCCGGAACTGAAGCAAAATTAAGGAAAACAGCCCATGTTATAGCTGATTACATATATGAGAGAGTTACCAATGAACAGGGATATTTCAATACTCACATAATCGTTGTTGAGAGTGCCTCAAGAGCTGGGATTCGCAGAAAAACAAGATTAGTGAAAATAGATCAGGATGGATACAACCCTGAAAATCTGACAGATGGATCGGAGCTGGTTCTCATGGCTAGATACTCTCCCGATGCTCAGAACATAGCATATATATCATACAGCGACACAGACAAAGGCATTCTTGGAAAGTCTGCTCACGTTTATGTGATGAATTTACAAACAGGCAGCCAGAGATTGTTAATAAACAAAAGCATGATGAGAGAATTAATTAAAAAAAATCACGGGAATCCTGTGCAGATGACCTATGCTCCTCGCTTCTCAAGTGATGGCAAAAAGGCAGTGTTAGCTATTATTATTGATGGAAAAAGTGCTATTTACATACTTGATATCGATAAAAATGAACTAAAACAGCTAACGAAGCACGAATGTATAGACACTTCTCCCTGTTTTTCTCCGGATGGTTCCAGAATAGTTTTCACTTCAAACAGGGATGGAAGAGAGGCGATATTCACCATGAATTCCGACGGATCTGATCAAAAAAAGATTAGCAAAGAAGGAGGAAAATACTCGCAGCCGATGTGGTCTCCAAGAGGAGATCTCATAGCCTTCGCCAAAACTTTTCACGGACAATTTTATATAGGAGTGATGAAACCTGATGGATCAGGAGAAAGATTGATAACAAGTGGATATTTAGTAGAAGCTCCATGTTGGGCCTCAAATGGCAGATATATAGCCTATTCTTGCGAAAGTGGTCCAAAGCAGAAAGCTAAGGTTGGAGTTGTTGATATAACTGGAAATCACACAAGACTAATAGAAACAAGAGGAGATGCAATGTATCCAGCTTGGTCTCCAAAACTTGCTGTGAAAATCAAGTAAGTGCTATTTCGATATATCATTGGACCCCCACGCACCTTGGGAGAAAACGTGGGGGATATGGAGGAATTGAGTGGCAGGATTATTCTGCAAAGCTCAATTCCTTTGTTTACCGTTTTAAGGTTTAAGCATACCCTTCTTTGTCACTGTGGATTGGATGGCCGATGTATTTCACATCTTTCCATATTCCACCTCTCCATTTATTGGTATCTGGGTCATAATCTCCATCATCTTCATCTTTTGCGTATTCTCCGACTATCACTACCTCAATGTTCTTTGTTTTTGTACCATCATGTGTGATAAATCCGTCGCGTTGTGCTCCTTCATCTGATATACGGCCGCTGATTTCAATTGTCTCAAGCCTTCTCATGCCTGAGAAGTTAGTAGCGTTAGGCAAAGGAGGACTGTCTCCAGAATCATAGTCTCGAAAACCATCCTTAAAAAATCCATCTATTATCAAATACTTTATGTTAGATCCAAATAATGCCCATTGGCTGTGAGTTATTTGTCTAATATAATTACCATCAATTTCGATCGTAGCTCCATTTGGATCGTTAACTAATTGCAGTGTTGTAATAGCACTGTTTCTCAAGGCCAAATCCTGAATTTCCATGATGTTCCATAATTCTTTCTGTTCCAAACTTCTGGTACCACGCAAAGCGGCATTTTTTAGTCTTCTGGCATTGCTGAGATTCGCTTTTCTGAGGCTAACACAGCCGTCGAATGCACAAATTCCCAGTGTTTTTGGACACCCCTCTGTGAGATTGACCTCCACAAGATTAGATTGATCGTTGAATATATAATTTCCCTTACCGTAAGCATCATCACCATCGACAAATGATTTGAGAGTGACTCGATATAATCCTGGACTCTTTATAGTGCCATTGCCGTATGGATTTGTTGCACCTGGTTTCTGATGATCGAATTGAGCTGTATCTAGAACTAACTGTGGAGCATGAAATTCTTTCAAGTAATACGTATAGTATAAGGATCCACTATACTTGATTCCATCCCATTCTGTTAACTCTGATATTCGTTGTAATTTTGGAAAGTTCAATATTTGAACCTTCGAGCCTGCTACTATTGACTCACCCATATCCTCGACATTTGGAAAATTAAATACTGTAAGATTAGGAACAATATCTGCAAATGCTTTGGCTCCCAAACTTCTTACATTTTCGCCTGAGATTTTCCAGAGATTGGTATACTGTGGCCCATCACTAAGAACAAGACCTCCAGAACCTGGGTAACCTTCTGGCGAAGCTGGTACTAGAATGTTTATTTGAAGTTCTGCTACTGAAGATCTAAAACTTGCTTCATTCATAGATTTAAACTCACTAAGAGTACATCCGAATCTTTGTTTATCTATTGTTGTATATATAACTTCACAATCTTTAAATGATCCTATGAGTTTATACAAAACAAGTGATGGTGTGTCGTCGATATAGTCTTGAGTCATATTATCTGGACATACTTTGCAGAGATCTTTTGATAATTTTTGGTATTCCTCTAGAGATGGTTTTTGTAACTGATTTGCACGCTCAGCTGCATACTCTCCCGCATACTCAGCTGCAAGTTCCGCCAGGTTCTGAGGAAGAGGATCCGCTGCATATTGCAAAGCATCATGTGCTGCGCTAACAAGAGGAGCATCCTTAGGACTAGAATTAGCATTTGTTATTAATCCTACAGCTAATATTAAAATTTTGATTAGATGTTTTTTTGTCTTATTCTGTGTTTTTATTGTAATTTTATTGCGGGGGGGGGGGGGGGGGGGGGGGCATAAAATTTTTTAATTAGAAAACAACAACATTTTTGTGTGTGTGTTTGTTTTTGTTTTTAA
>JAISOC010000090.1 GCA_031275915.1 Holosporales bacterium
AATTCACACGAACACGAGGAATTCTACATTAAATGAAGCAATATGGCACTAGAATAATGTCTGAAAATAGACAAGAATATATAAAATCCACTACCAAAAGTAGCGTTAACAAATGGGAACTTTTTCTGGATTTTTTTAAGATTTTGTTTCAAAAAATGTACTTTACACACATTGCGCAGAGATTTCTCTGCTGCGTCTTACACAAAACCGAGGTTATCTCTACTCCCTGACAGCAATAACGGAACAATCGGTGTTTAGCTCTTTTGCTGTATTTACAGCATGCATTTTAGAGGAAGCTGGACCAATTAATAAGGCGTATTGTTTGTTTCCGTTTTTATCTCTAACAGATTTTATAGAAAACGGCATATCCCCTGTTTTGTTAGAGTATTTTTTCGATATTTTATTAAATTCATTTTCCAAAACTTCTCGACTTTTGTTAGAAGAGATTTTTATATAATACATTTTCTCATCAGCTATAGAATACTCATCAATCCTGATTTCAGGCTGTAAAGCTTTTTCTTGAGGAGGTGTTAAAGCTTTTTCTTGAGGAGGTGTTAAAGCTTTTTCTTGAGGAGGTAATAAACTTTCTGATTGTTCCTCATTTACATCGTTCCCATCTATGCGGGAGTAGACTATCTTATCCTTGTGAGGAACGTCGAATCCTCCAGGGTTCTCTGGGAGTACTTTAAAATCCTGTGTTTCTGGTTCAACAAAGATGGGTCCCTGTCTAGAGTTGAAAGAATCTCCTTTGTTGCCGCAGTTGTATGCTATCCATGCTACGCAAATCAACAGCAAGATTGCTGTAAACGTCATAAAAAATTTATGCCAAATTGATTTAAAAACAGTTCCATCATTCCTGTATTGGTATCTTTTAGGACCGTATGAATCTTCCTGTCCTCCATCCCAGTATGTTGGTTGTTCATAATAATCATCATACATTTCCCTGGAATTCGCAGGAGATTTGTATCTTTGTAAAGGTGGGAGTTGTCTTTTTTGGTATTTCAGCATGCGTTCGTGAAGAATACTATTCTCTCCATTTGCGTCTTTGGAGAAATATTCCTCTTCATATTCTTCATGTGCATTTCTGGTATAATTTCTGTTATTGTTACTGTTGCTTCTTGATATGAAGACATCATCATACCTGAGGTACGAAGGCTTTTTGTTTCCGCTGTAAGTTCTATTTTTGAACTTGTTTATCGCCATAATTATCTCACTTCATCTCCTCTAATGGAGTTATTCCTATTAACTTTAACCCATCTTTCAAAACAATTCTTGTTGACTCCAAAAGCGCCAATCTAGCAATTGTAGTGGCTCTGTCTTTCTCATCTATAAATCGCAAAATAGTATTGGTTTTGCCCTTATTCCAAAGAGAATGAAATAGGGAAGATACCTTATATAAATAATGAGGGATTCTATGAGGCTCAAGAGCAATTGCTGCTGAAGCCACTTGTTCTGGCCAAAAACATAAACTTTTCATAAGATCAATTTCAGTTTCATCTTGTAAACAGCTTTTTGAAGAGGTTTTGAGTTCCTCCACACTTATATTTTCAAAAATCTTTGCTGCATTTCTGAATACAGACGATATTCTAGCATATGCGTATTGTATGTAAAAAATCGGATTATCCATAGAATGCTCAGCGACTTTTTTAAAATCAAAATCTATCGTAACATCGTGATGTCTTGAAATCATCATAAATCTAGTGATATCTTTTCCAACTCTTTCCACAACATCTCGTAAAGTTATGAAATTCCCAGAACGCTTTGACATTCTCACTTGTTCTCCATTTTCTAAAAAATTCACCAATTGATATAATCTAATATCAATATTTGCTTCTCCACCGCTAAGTGCTTTCACAGCTGCCTTAATACGTTTGATATAACCAGTGTGATCTGCCCCTAAGACATTGACCATTTTTTTGAAGCCTCTTTGAATTTTATCCAAGTGATACGCTATATCTCCTGCAAAATATGTCCATGTTCCGTCTGATTTTCTGATAGCTCGATCTATATCATCTCCATATTTTGTGGATCTGAAAAGAGTTTGTGGTTTTTCTTCCCAATCTTTTGCGTCTATTCCTTTTGGTTTTGGAATTATCCCGTCGTATATATCTCCTTCACTTGCAAGAATCGCCAGTGCCTCATTGACCATATTCTTTTTGCATACAGCAGTCTCTGAGGTGTATACGTCCATGTTGATTCCAAGCAAAGATAAATCACCTTTAATATTATCCATCATTTTCTTAACCGCAAATTGGCTAATTGAAGTAATCCACTCAGATTCTTTTTTATTTAGAAACTCATCTCCGTATAAATCAGCCAAATTTTTCGCAATACCTTTGACATATTCTCCTAAATACATATCATTACCAGAAAAATCGGATTTGTTGATCTTAGTTCCTAAACATTCCCTATACCTCAGGTATATAGATCTCGATAAGGCCTTAATCTGATTTCCCTGATCGTTTATATAAAATTCTTTTGTGACTTTGTATCCAATTTTTTCCAAGAGATTGGCTATAACACTACCAAAAACAGCATTTCTAGCATGACCTGTGTGCAGTGGTCCTGTCGGATTTGCTGAAACAAATTCAACATTTACCACTTCTCCACGACCTTTATTCGAAGACCCGTATGTATCTCCACTTGCCAAAATTTCATCTATTGTGGAGTGCCAAGCACAAGGCTTTAATTTAAAGTTGATAAATCCAGGATCTGCAATATCAACGTTCGATACGTTGTCGTTCTTTGTTAAGGCAGCAGCAATATTATTAGCTAACGCTCTCGGATTCATTTTCAATGTTTTTGCAAAAACCAAAGCTGCATTTGTATATAATTCTCCAAGATTTACATCTCCTGGAGAATCGATCAACACATCTTCTGCTGAGTACTCAGCCAATCCATCTCTAGAGAAACTCTTTAAGCAGGCAAAGATACTATTACGCAAAGATTGGATCACAAACACAACAAGAATGCAAAAAACGCAACGCCTTTGTAACAAAAATCAGTGTTTTTGTCAATTGAAGAGGCAAAAGTGTATAGGAAGAGGGTAGGGCAGGGGTGCACTTGCTCACTTCTCGCTGGCGCTGTTTTTAATATTGTTTGTTCATCTAAAAGTTACTCCTATTAAAGTACTGCATAATCTGATATTTTGTTTCCTATATCATACAGGATTTTCTTAATATGACAGAATTTTTGTATTTAGTTTCGGCTATTTTGTTCATTCTCTCTTTAAGAGGACTATCGTCAGCATCAACTTCTCGTCGAGGAAACATGCTCGGCGTAATTGGCATGACCATTGCCGTTATAACTACCATTTTTCTTCCTGGGATTATGGAATATAAATTTACAATCCTTGGAATCAGCATTGGAGGAGCAGTTGGCTATTTAGTAGCAAAAAGAATAAACATGACAGCTTTGCCGCAACTTGTAGCTGCTTTTCATAGCTTTGTTGGGTTAACTGCAGTTTTGGTTGCTCTTTCTGCATTTTTCAATCCTGCTTCATTTGGAATACCACATAACATACCTGTTGGCAGTTTGATTGAAATGTCTATTGGAGCAAGTGTAGGGGCAATAACATTCACTGGATCTTTAATTGCCTTTGCGAAACTTCAAGGAATTTTGAAAGGAAATCCTTTATCATTTTCCAATCAGAATAAAATTAATTTATTAATAGGAATATCTATCGTTTTTTTCATCTTTTTGTTTTCATTTGCTGAATCTTCGATACTTTTAGTGTTAATAATACTGTTGTCATTTGCTATTGGAGTTCTGCTCATTATTCCAATAGGAGGAGCCGACATGCCAGTAATAGTATCTATGTTAAACTCATATTCTGGATGGGCTGCGGCGGGGATTGGTCTCACTATCCAAAACAATTTGCTTATTATAACTGGAGCTCTTGTTGGAACCTCAGGTGCTATTTTAAGTCACATTATGTGTAAAGGTATGAATAGATCTCTTGTTAACGTTATTTTAGGAGGCCTTGGTTCATCAGGAATTAGTTCTACCTCAGATGAAAAAACAAATCATGGAAATGTTAAGCTGTGTAGTCCTGAAGATGCTGCTTTTATCATAAGAAATGTTGAATCTATTATAATTGTGCCAGGGTATGGAATGGCCGTTTCTCAAGCTCAACATGCTATAAAGGAGCTCTATGATTTGCTTAAAGCGGAGAATATATTGGTCAGGTTTGCCATCCATCCAGTGGCAGGAAGAATGCCTGGACATATGAATGTTTTGCTTGCAGAGGCTAACATTGATTATGAGGACGTTCTTGAGATAGATGATATAAATCACGATTTCGGAAGCACAGATGTTGCAATAGTGATAGGTGCAAATGACATAACAAATTCATCTGCCAAAAACGATCCTTCTTCTCCAATATATGGCATGCCAGTTCTGGATGTTGAAAAAGCCAGAACTATATTATTCGTCAAGAGATCCATGGGATCTGGCTACGCTGGTATTGATAATCCACTTTTCTACCAAAACAACACAATGATGATTCTTGGAGACGCCAAGAAAGTTATAGAAGGTATATTAAAGATTATAAAAGAAGCGTAGAAATCTTAAAAAAAACCACCACTTCCGATAATAATCGCAAGTGATGGTGAATCTTATTAAGCAGCCTGTTCCCTGACAACTTTCTTTCGGCCCGTGCTGCCCAGTCCTGTTGTTTTGGCTATCTCGCTTCTGCGTTTGGCATAATTAGGAGAAACGACAGGATAATCCAAAGGAAGCCCCCACCTTTCCTTATATTGCTCAATAGTCATATTATAAACAGTGTCTAAATGTCTCTTTAACATTTGTAGTTTTTTGCCATCTTCCAGGCATACGATATAATCATCATTAACCGATTCCTCAACAGGAACAGCGGGTGTCAATGCTGGTCTGTGTCTGATATTATTAGCATCTTTGCACAATTCAATAACTGCCTGATAAACTTTTCGAAGGAATCCAGACATTTCCTCTTGCGGCATCTCATTATTTACAAGGTAAGCAGAAGCTACCTCAGTTACGTACGACATTATTTCTTGCGGCGTTAAATTTTCTGACATTTAACTCTCCTATAAACAAAACTAACTAGTTGTTAAGAGTTTTAATATCTTTTGAGACTGAATGCAATAAAAAAATCAATAAGCGTGTTTTTTATAGGATAAAAAGTTTTTTGCTACAAAGACTCTTATATATTTTTCTATAATGCGCACACTATTACTTATTAATAACTATTTGTTAATGGCAAATTCATGTGAATAGAAATTTTAAACCAATTTTATTGAATTTTTTGTTAATTTTTAACAATTTCTATCGGCATAATGGCAAATTGTTGCTCTTGATCAAGTGCCTCTGTTGGAACAATTATTGTTGATGAATCGCTTTCAGCAAGCATCATTTTTACAGCATCTGTTTCTATCCTATTTAAAATCTCAATTAAATAGCGACTGTTAAAACAAATTTCCATTGGCTCAAAAGCATTAAATGTTGCCTCTATTTCTTCAACAGCAGATCCGAGCTCCTTGCTGATACCAGAGAGTATTAATTTATCACTATGGATGTTGAGTTTTATAGAACTCGTACTATCAACAACAACTGTACTTACTCTATCTATTGCAGCAATGAATTCTTCAGTGTTTATCTGTAAAATTTTGTCATTGGAAACATCAAGAGCACTTTTATATTCCGGAAACGTTCCATTGACCAATCTTGAAGAAAATTCTGTTTCTACGCAATCATCACGGAGTTTACAAGAAATTCTGCTATTGGAAACGGAAAGATCGACTGTGTCTGATGACGAATCATCAACCAATTTCAAAATTTCTGCAACTGCTTTTTTAGAAACAATAATGGAAGGCATATTTTGAGATTCACTTGGAGCAACTATACTAACGCAAGATATTCTGAAAAGATCTGTAGCAACAAATTTCAATTTATTAATTCCCATATCATTTTCATAATGCATATGTATACCGTTTAAGTGAAAACGAGTGTTGTCTTGCAACATAGCCACCTTTGCCGTATCAATAGCTTTTTGAAAAACGCTGGAATTTAACTGAAACTTTACAGTGTATTCTGCTTCAGCAACTGGAGGAAAATCATTTGCATCCGCATAATGAATGTTAAAAGTGGCTTTGCCAGATGACACTGAAACCGAATTCTCAAATTCATTGATTGCTATAGTAATTACGCTTTCATTTTTCGTTTTCTTTGTTATGTCATACAACAAAGTTGCTGGAAGACAACGAGAACCAGATTTTTCCACTTCGCATTTGATTTTATCTATAATTGTAATGTCCAAATTGGTTGAAGTAATTGTCAAAGTTCCATCTTCTTTGGAAGCATTAAACAACGCATATCCAAATATCGGCACAGTTTGCTTTCTGTCTACTACACCAACTGCGTGAGTCATAATTCTCTCTAAAGTGCTCTTAGATATAGTGAATCTCATCATTCTTGTCTCTATACTCTCAGCTAGGTGATGATTCTACAAAAAATGAGAATTTTTGTCAGTTGGAAAAAATGTCAAAGCAATTATTGAGTGAAAAAATGAGAGAGCTGAAAGCTATACAGACAGTCTCCCATTTTTTGCGTAAAACTACTCGGTTTTATTAAAAATTTTATCTAGTTCACATGTGGATCCAATATTTTACTGGGGTCCCAAGCAGGGCCTGCCCATGGTCCTATCCATTTATGCAAATCGTAATCCACAAAAGTTTGATATAGTCTGGTTGTTGTATCATCAGGCCAACCATTTGCAAGGATTGGTGATAGGCCAGATGATACTGTCTTCGCCCAAGTTCCAAACGATTTCTTTTTTGCCTCAATGTCATTAATATTTGGAATACCATTGTTTCTGATATCTTCAAAATACTGCAGAATAAAGGGTTTTACAAATTGATCAAAGTAATTTTCTCTTTTTTCTTTATATTCTTCGCTGTCCCATTTTTGTATATTTTCAAGCACTGCAGCACATAAATGAGGATTCTTTTTGACCTCTGCAAGATACCATTCCCATCCTTCATCGAACCATTCTCTAACGTAAGCTTCAATACCATTGTGATCTGAAGCAGCAAACGTGATATCTCTTTGTTCTGCTGCATTCGTTTTTTCGAAACATAATGCAACAAGCATAATTGTTGTTAGTCTTAAAATGTGTATAGATGAAATCATCTTTTGTATTCTCCCCGTAAAAAATTTTTGTTCCCCTTTACTTTTTAGTATAAATCATTTTTCTTCAATTGTAAATTGATTATGAACTGACAACTATTGATGATAAATGCCAGATTTGGACAAAAAATTGCAGAACACGAGACTGAAGTTATCACAGACCTGTTGAGCCAAATCCTGAAATTCCTCTCTTTGTTTGGACTGAGTGGGCGTTTAGTTCTTGAAATATGATTGAAGATTCATTGTCTATTATTAGAAGTTGAGCTATTCGCATTTTATGCTCTATTACAAAATTTGCATTGGATAGATTTATCATGAGGCATTTTATTTCCCCTCTATAATCAGAATCTATTATCCCAGGAGAATTTAAGAGAGTTATTCCGAATTTTTGAGCAAGTCCAGATCTTGGACACATCATTCCGAAATGCCCTTCTGGAATTGCAATAGACACTCCTGTTCCTATTATTTTGGTTTTCATAGAATCTATAGTTTCTGAAGAATCAAGACAAGCATATAGATCAAAGCCAGCACTTCCAGATGTGGCCTTTAGTGGAATTTCTGCTTTTTCGTGCAATTTCACTATTTCTATATTCATGAGGCTGTATATACCCTCCTTATGCTCTCCCAAATTTCAACATCATGTGCAAATTTGGAGTGATTTACAATAAAAAATTTAGCTACTTCGTTTATATCTGAGTCCTTTGATTCTATTATGTCCTTAAGCAAATCGGAAGCCTTGGATATATGTCCCAATTCTGTGTTTATTATGCTCATAAACCAAAGGCTCTCTACACTTTTATCGTAATTAGAGGTTATTGTTTCAGCAGTTTCAAGCAGATTTTCTCTGTTTTTGACGAAAAGAAGACCAGCTGCTAGTCTTCTATCTTGAGTTATTTCAAATCCCCTCTTTATAACATCTATTATTTTTTTGTCGTCATCGAGATATTTTACCAACGCTAGAGCTATCTTCACATTTCCTGGATAATTTTTATTAGTTTTGATAAGCAAAGACACATTGCTATTATCTCTTTCTACGACAGTTTCCATATATCTTTCCACGTATTTTGGAGATAAGTTATATTTATATTGTCTTGGGTCAAAATTGAATTGTTCCAATGGAGCTAGTTTTAATATTTCGTCTTGTATGACATTACAATATTGAGGAGTTTTCAATAGTAATTCAGTAACAAAAGCTCTTGCCTTCAGTATGTTTCCTTCCGTTAAACACTTCTTAATGTTTACCTTATTTTCATGTGCAAATAACAATTTGTTTTGTAAGGAGGTTTCTAAAAAACATGGAGGATTTATATTGTGGATCTCATATGTATGACAAATAATCGCCTTCTCCAGAACTTTATATTTTGAGGACATATCAAAGGATAGTGGAACATGCCTTTGAAATAACAATTCTATGAGTTTTTCTTGAACTTTTTCATCATTTTTACTTTTCCAATTCTTTTTCGTAGACTGTATTATAGAATTTATACAGGAAATCAAAAAGATAAATATTATAATAGCTATCAGTAAAAAGTTGACCTTCGCTGATACTTCTAATTTTTGAAATTTAAAGAAAATCTCTCCGAGATTGAATGGAGTATATGAGAGAAGAAAGAGACATACTACTATTGCAGTATATGCGATTAATTTCTTCAGAAATTTCATCAACTTATTATGAACCAACCACAGCACTACGCGATTCTATAATATCTCAAAGATTGGAATCAACATATTGGTGGCATTTTTCTTTCCTGGAGGGACTCTCATTATAAAAATAGTCCCACCTAATCTGGTTAAGTGGGACTTGTGTTGTCATTGTTACTAAGCTGGCGGAGCTCCCTTAATTATGGATCCAAAAGTTATATTTCTCCATGTTTTGTTTGCAACATCTGTATCTGCATTGTCACGATTATACTCAGCATCACACAGGTACAGAGTTATGTTTGTTGTGATTGTATCTACAAACATATTACCTGCTTCCCATGAAGTTATTGTTGATCCAAAATATACTCTAATAAGAGAAGAACAGCCAGCTAATAAACCATCTCCAACACTTGTCAATGAAGGAAAATCTACTGATGTAAGCTTAATACAGCTAGCTAATAGAGCATTACCTGTATAACTTACTAGTGAAGACAAATCTACTGTTGTAAGAGCAGAACAGCTAGCTAATAAACCACCACCCGTATAATTTGCCAATGAAGACAAATCTACTGTTGTAAGAGCAGAGCAGTTAGCTAATAAATTACCACCCGTATAATTTGCCAATGAAGACAAATCTACTGATGTAAGCTTAATACAGCCAGCTAATAGATAATTACCTGTATAACTTACTAGTGAAGATAAATCTACTGATGTAAGTGCAAAACAGCCAGCTAATAAACCATCTCCAACACTTGTCAATGAAGGAAAATTTACTGATGTAAGTGCAGAACAGCCAGCTAATAGATAATTACCTGTACAACTTACTAGTGAAGGAAAATCTACTGATGTAAGTGCAGAACAGCTAGCTAATAGATTACTACCACCTGCACTTACCAAAGAGTCTAATCTAATGGTATGTAACTGGCTAGTGGTGGCAATACCAATTGCTCTTATATCTGCTAATAAAGTTTTCCATATGGGTGGATCATATGTATCACTGCTAGAATCATAAGTGCCAGGAGTTAGAGAGAACTCATCTATTGTTATCTCTTCTAGATGTCCCCAATTAGTTATAGGAAGAGACATAATACTAAGACTTGGAGAACAGTATATTCTTAGTTCATCTGTATCAGTTGTATATATATCTTCTTCTGCTAGACATTGTTCTAGTATAGAGTTAAAATCTGTTATTTTAAATACAGATAGTACTCCATCACTATAGTAATAACCTGAAGAAGGTACTATTGTCTCTCCAGTACCTTTTAATAACTTTAAATCATCTATTAGTAACTCATCTTCTTGCTCTTCTGTAAATAAACCATCTGGGTGTTTAGAGTCTTGTATATCTAATTTACTACGTATTATATTATATCTCTGAGTAGTTGTATGTATAGAGGAAGAATAAGTCGCGGGGGGGGGCCCCCCCCCCCCGGGCGAGACAAAACTAGAAATTAAAAGAAATTGGATGTAAGGCTCGGGAAAAAGAAATAAAAAGTA
>JAISOC010000094.1 GCA_031275915.1 Holosporales bacterium
AATCTTTTTACAAAAGGGTACTAATGGCCCCAGGTTAGTAGATAAGTAAGCCCCCCCCCCCCCCGTTATTATAGCAATACTTAATAGTAACTTCTTCATTACTTCCTCCCCTTTTAAAACAGATAATCTTTTCCTTTATGTATATATTATTACACTCTTCCTGGTGTTGTGTTAAGAGGTTTATAACTCTGAAGAAATTGAAAACGTAAAAATTCGATAAATCATTGATTTTGATATGTGCGGGCAATATTTTCAGTACCGTTCAAATGGCATTTTTCAAAAATTCATCTATATCTCCATCCAAAACAGCATATGCATTTCCGTTTTCGCATCCAGTTCTTGTATCCTTGACCATCTGATATGGTTGCAGAACATATGATCTTATCTGATGTCCCCAAGCTATATCTGTTTTTTCACTTGAGGATTTAGTGGCATCTTGCTCTTTTTCCCTGAGTTTCATGGCATACAACTTTGATTTCAACATACTCATGGCACTGGACTTATTTCTATGCTGTGATCTATCAGACTGGCATTGAGTTACTATTCCACTTGGTATATGAGTTATTCTTACTGCGCTTTCCGTTTTATTAACATGTTGACCTCCGGCACCAGAAGCCCTATATACATCTATCCTCAAATCACTGTCATTTATTTCTATTTTTATGCTGTCGTCCACCTCTGGAGACACAAAAACAGAGGCGAAACTAGTATGCCTTCTAGCATTTGAGTCGAATGGAGAAATTCTAACAAGTCTGTGTACTCCAGTTTCTTTTTTGAGCCATCCATATACCCTGTCTCCACACATATGGAGAGTAATTGATTTTACACCTGCCTCTTCTCCATCTGTTTTGTCTGTAATCTCCACTTTATATTTCTTTTTTTCACCCCATCTGGAATACATTCGAGCCAACATATAGGCCCAGTCTTGAGCCTCTGTACCTCCAGCCCCTGAATTTATTTCCACATAACAATTGAGCTGATCGTTAGGATCACTCAGCATAGATTCAATTCGAAGTGAGACAGCCTTTTCCGATAGCTCATTGATCATAGAACTAACAAGAAACATATCTTGTTCGGATTCTGCCATCTCTGCTAGATCTCGAATCTCATCAAGAGACTTTTGAAGATCCAGGATAGGATTAATTGCAGAAGCAAGACGTTCCTTTTCCTTCAGAATCTTGACAGCTTCCTCGTGATTATCCCAAAGATGCTGATCCTCTGCCTGTTGTTCAATCTCAGTCAGTCAACTCAATTTATCGTCAAAATTTACAATTTTTTTCATAAAGGATATGGATTCTTCGATAATATTCACATTTTTCAAATTTTCTGCATTCATTTTTACCTAACTCCTAAAAACTTCTCTACCATATTCGAAGACAGAGCCCCCTGCCCTGCTGCATACACAGCCTGCTTCAAAGATCCTTTAACAACATCTCCAGCAGCAAATATCCCAGGGCATGAGGTCATAGTATCTTCAGTTATGATATACCCTTCCTCGTCACAAGCAACTATATTTCTCACAAAATCAGATGCTGGTTTTGTTCCAATTGCTATAAAAACTCCATCCACACTCAGATTTTCTTTGTTATTTAATGTTATACTCGAGACTTTTTTATCGCCATTAATAGAGGTTACAACTGTATTCCAAATAACCTCTATTTTGTAGTTTGACAAAACCCGAGCTTGCATAACTTGATCAGCTCTAAAGGAGTCCCTTCTGTGGATCAAATACACTTTTTCCGCAAAATTTGCCAGGAATTGAGATTCCATCAATGCAGTATTTCCTCCTCCTATAACAGATACATTCTTACCCTTATACATAGGTCCATCACAAGTTGCACACCATGACACTCCCTTGTTTGTAAATTCTTTTTCCCCTGGAACATAAAGGTGTTTATGACTGGCTCCTGTTGCAATAACAATTGTCCTGCTTAGAAATTCTCTTCCTGAATTGCAGGTGATTTTCAATATTCCATCATTAATTTTTCCAATACTCTTAACAGTTTCAAACACAATTTCAACATCGAGGGCTTTGGCCTGTTCAATCATCTTCATCATAAGATCAGGACCAGCAATCTCTGAAAACCCAGGAAAATTTTCAATGCTATCAGTATTCATAAGCTGCCCCCCAGGAGAGTCTCCAGCCAGAACAAGAGGGGATGATACTCCAGAGCGAGCCAAATATATGGAGCAAGTTAAACCAGCAGGTCCAGCTCCAATTATGATAGTATTTTTAGTCATATCTCTGTGTTTTTCGAAAAATCACCTCAATTGTAACTGCAAATCATGCAAAAATAAAAGGGGCTGCCATAAAATGATTATTAAAATCTTCCTCGTAACTATTGCAAAGACTATAAAGAATTTGACAGTGAAATATGGTTATTGTATTTCATCTTTTCTTTTCAGTATAGAGCTTATTCTTGACAACAATTTATCAAGAACTATTTCTTTTTGATCCACGTATGATGCTGCAAAAAATTTGTCTTTGGCTATAAGACGAGGATTTTTTAGATAATAATTCCAGAAGATTTTTGCTTGATATGATGGCAGAGTACTGACTATGGCGGCTATGGCTTTTGTTGTTTGAAAATGCATATAATCTATAGGTCTGCCCCAATTGCCTCCCCAAATTGTAAATCCATTTTCTGCGAAAATATCCACAATTTTTGGGGTAATCATCCCAATCCTCACTATTCCCCTATTTATGTAAAAATCTTCGTTTTCTGAACAGTTGTTCCTATCTGGAGGAGGAATTATTGTGTTATTGACTGCATCTATATATGGATTTTGTTTTGGGTTAAGATCAATGGCGGCTGCGTATGCATGCATAGAGATATTGTTTGTACTACCTCGAATGTTCCTTGGTGAGTAACAAGATATGTGAAACACACAAAAATGTTCTTTTGGCAATTCATTTAAAATATTTTTGACACTATCTTCATATGTATCCAGCACGGTTAATTTATGATTCTTAACTTCTATTGTTCGTAATCTGCTCTCATCAA
>JAISOC010000102.1 GCA_031275915.1 Holosporales bacterium
TCTATTCTTAAAGGAGAGTGAATGGAGATTTAATACTAAAAAACTTTCAATCATGAAAACTCAGCTTTTTCAATGGTTAGAAAGTGGTTTTTAGTTGTTATCTAGGTCAGCCCCAAAAAATTAAAAGTACGTTAATTTCTGGAAGATTTTTTCCGAAAAAAGTTTTCATTTGTTAACGGAAAATTAACCTTTTTGTGCTATTTTTTTCCATCCCCAACCCCCACCCGCCACCTTGGGGGTTCATGCTCACTTTCTCACCTATGCCTAAGCATAGCTTCAGCTTATCATAAAAAAATTAAGATTACGTTAATTTCTGGAAAATTTTTTCGAAAATTTCCCCCACTTGTTAACGCTACTTTTTAACGCTACTTTTGGTAGTGGATTTTATATATTCTTGTCTATTTTCAGACATTATTCTAGTGCCATATTGCTTCATTTAATGTAGAATTCCTCGTGTTCGTGTGAATTTTTTTGATAAATTTGATGAGATACTGTTGCAATTTGGCTTTATTTTTGGCCATTTTTTTGGCTGGTTGTTCTTCTGATATAGACCTTAAGAAATTTGAGAACAAGGAGGCTGATAGTATATACAAGGAAGCATGTTCGCATATTGATAAGCGTGATTATTCATTTGCTTCAAAAATATTTGAGGAGCTCGAGAAATTGCATCCATATTCAAAATATGCTGCCCTGGCCCAGGTAAAATTGGGTGATTGTTACTACAAAATGAAAAAATATGAGGAGGCAGCTTCAGAATACGAAATCTTTGTTAAGACACACTCAACACACGAGTTGGTTCCTTACGCAATATATATGCTGGGAATTGTATATTATGAACAAATGCCAATTATAGAAAGGGATCAAGAGGTTACTATAAAAGCCCTTCAATACCTGTATGTGCTGCAAAGAAAATTTAAAAGTAGTAAATACGTCAAAGATGCCAATAAGATAGTAAAGGAATTGAGGCAACATCTTGCTGGACGAGAGGTGTATGTTGCCACATATTATCAAAAGCACAATAATTTCGCAGCGGCTGTAAATAGATTAAATACAGTGATAGATATATATGGAAACACAGATCATGCGCCAGAAGCAATGCATAGACTGGTCGAATGCTATGTAGCAATGGGATTTTTTGACGAAGCTCGCAAAGTAAACTCTATCCTTCAAAAGAAGTTTTCTAAAACAAACTGGGCCATACATTCCAAAAATTTGTTGCTCAGCGTCAAGAAGTGATAATTTTCGGGATTCACACTTGCGAAGAAGCGTTTAAATCCGGAAAATGCGGAATTAGGAAGGTGTTTTTGCAAAATGGCAGGAAGATTCCTCCTTTTCTAGATGGATTTTGCGATTTTATAAGGGTGGATGAAAATGAAATTGGAAAGATGCTACCAAAAGGAAGCGTACATCAAGGAATCGCCCTTGATATTGATGAATCGAAGTATTTTATTGATATATCTTATTTCAAAACAACATCTGAAAACTGTTGTATAGCAATACTGGATGGAGTCGTTGATCCCCACAATTTTGGAGCAATCATAAGAACAGCTGCTGTGTTTGGAGTATCCTGCATCATTACCTCTGAAAAATCTTCATGCAAATTGACAGGTACCGTTATGAAAGTATCCAGTGGAGGTATTGAGTATGTTTCTTTGTGCATTGTAAAGAATTTAAGCACAGCGATCAAAACGTTGCAGGAGTATGGATTTTGGGTTATATCATTAGCAGAAAATGGGAAACAATATCTAAATGAACTGGATTTGAAGGGAAAGATATGTTTAGTTTTGGGGGCAGAAGAAGGGGGTATCCGTCGTCTTCAAAAGGAAAAATCAGATTATATAGCGAAGCTTCCTACTTCTTCTCAATTTTCAACTCTTAACGTTTCAAGCGCTGCAGCAGTCGCTTTTTATGAAAAATGGAGACAAGGAGGGATTGACAACTAAATGTAGAATTTTAGCTGCAAAACCTTTATAAACACTGTCAAAAGTAGCGTTAGCGAACGATAGTGAGCAAGCGTACACTCCGACCTTCTCTTTCTTCCTATCCATATACTGAACATTTAATTGTCAATCCCAGACAAAGAATGCCACTAATCGAATAAAAAGTAGTGATTATCATTAATGTCTCACGACAATTCTCGTTCATTATGGAAGAGAACAATACTGAAGGTCAAATCTATTAGATTTGAAGTTAATGCCTGTTAATATTTCATATGCTATGGTTTTTGCATCCTGAGCCATTTCGTTTATTGTATAATTGTTATCAAGAATATATGCAGTTGCATGTGTATCTGTTATGTTATCAGGAATGTTGGTTACATCACACACAAGTAAATCCATAGAAATTCGTCCCAAAATTTTTGCTTTATGCTGTATTCCCTGAGAGTCATAAAATGATACAGCTCCATTATTAGAAAGATTTCTCTTAATTCCGTCGGCGTACCCAATTGATATAACTGCAATCTTTGTCCGTTTGTCAGTACAATACATTGCTCCATAACCTATGTATGTTCCTTTTGCAACCTCGTATTTTTGAAGTACTTTCGTTGTGAGAGACAACACATTTTCAGGCTTAAATTCTCCGAAGTTGATGCCATACAAATATCCCCCACATCTGATGATGTTGTATTTATATTCATTTCCAAGAAATATTCCTGCAGATGCGGATAGACCTGCTTTAAGTTCCCTTTTATAAACAGCTCTTATTCTCGCCAAAATTTCATCAAATCTCTCTTTTTGAATTTTATTTAGAGGATTTTGTAATTCATCTGAGCAAGCCATGTGCGATATCACATATTTTATTTTTTCTGATGAAATATCATTCAAAATTGCATTTATATCTGTATCCCTGAGTCCCAATCTGTTTAATCCAGAGTCAACATGCAACACCATGCTGACATTGTTATTTTTTATGGTCTTAAATTCTTCAGCAGAATTTATAACTGGAGTTATGGAATACTTCTTCACATATTTCAAACATGTTTTATTAAATCCTTGCAAGAAGTATATTTTCGCATCATTAGGTAAAAAGTCTCTAGCTTCGATTGCTTCACTTGGGTATGCAACCCAAAAATCTCTGCACCCAATCTCATATAGGGAGATTCCAATCTCCTTTGCTCCAAGTCCATATGCATTGTTTTTTATGACTGCAGAGCATACAGAATCATTCCCTATAAATTTTTTTGCTTTGATGTAGTTATTTTTTACAGCTCTTAGATTTATAGACACTCTGGTGCAAATATTGCTCAATGTTCTAGCAGAAAGATATTTTCGAGAATAATGAGTTTATACACTAAAAATCCATAGAGATCTAACTTAATTTTAAAAGGCTAATTAATTAATAATAAAGCAGACTGCATATAAGAAAAGCTTTATAATCAGGTGCGAAACTAAAGTTGCCAAATTCTGATACATTTTTCTCAAAAAAATCTTCCTAAAATTAACGTAATCTTAATCTT
>JAISOC010000111.1 GCA_031275915.1 Holosporales bacterium
TGGGGGATTGTTATAGCCTCTATTCCCTTGGAAAACAGGTATTTAGAGCCTCCCTCAATGGAGTCATTCAATCTTTTTTCAAAAGGGTACTAATGGCCCCAGGTTAGTAGAGAAGTAAGCCAAAAGACCGCAGTTATGCTATAAATTTTGATAGAAAACAACGTTGGCTAATAATTCTTTGCAGCATTATCGAAAAATAAAAACCACACGTAAACTCAGGATGTGCATGGTCTTTATAAGTTTGCTTTTCGCATTCTTAAAATTTATTTGTCCTGTTGTTGCAGAAATATCTATAGATGCCCAAAAGATATCGTATAACTCATCTGAGGGAATCATAACCGCGTATGGAGAGGTTGTTATTACCCAAACAGAGAAAGGGGTAAAAAAGAGAAGACTTACAACAGAAAAAATAGAATATAACAGAAAATCTGGGAAAATAAGGCTATATGGTAAATCGATTTTAAGGGAAGAAACTGGAGAAATTGTGAAAGCAAACAATATAGAACTAGATGATAAAATGAAGACAGGTATAATAAAAGCATTATCAATAGTGTTAAAAGATAAAGCTAGAATCAAAGCAATGAAAGGAGAAAAGAAAGAAGAATTGTATTCCTTATCTGAAGCTAGTTATTCTCCCTGTTATGAAAGCAAGAATTGTAAATTCCCCCTTTGGGATGTATATGCAGACAATGCTGTGTATGATACCAAAAACAAGACAATCATATACCACAATGCTAAGCTGAGAATCAAGGGGCAGACTGTACTATATACTCCCTATTTTTCTCATCCTTCTTTTGAAGTAAAAAGAAAGTCTGGTTTCGTAACTCCAATTATACACTCAAACAATGATACTGGAGCAATTGTTGGAATTCCTTATTTTTTCGCTATTTCTGATAGTAAAAATTTAAAAATTACTCCATTTGTTAATTTCAAAAGTATGGGATTTATATCTGGAGAATACTCAGAGGCCTTTACAAATGGTGATCTTACTTTTGGAGCAAGTATTCTTGCTAAAAAAGGGAAAAAAACAAGGTGGCATATCAATACAACTTATAAAAGTTATAATTTAGACAACAAAAGATTTATTATTGATATTAACAGAGCAAGTGATGTGACATATCTCATTAAATATCCTGTAAATAAACAGTACACAGGATCTATTTTGAGGAGAAAAAGTCTTACCTCAAAAATTGGAGTAGAATTTTTTGACTCTAACTATTTTTTTGATATGAAATCGTATTTATTTCAGACACCTCAAAGAGAAACAGCTCCTTTCATATTGCCAAAAGCGAATTTTCAATATGATAACGATACAATTTCTTTCAGCAGTGATGTTTTATGTTTAAAGCGGGATAAACAAGATCCGTGCGATGAGCTTCTTCGATTCTCAAATAAACTTGGAGTTCACAAAGAATATATATCTAAAACAGGGGTGTTATTTAATATTAAATCATATGGAGGAATAGACACGTATCACTCATCTTTCGATGATTCCAAAACCAAAATTTCAAAATCGTTCCCAATTCTAGAAAATACTGCAGAGTGTTCATATCCAATTTATTCTGAAATTTCTGGTGGTTATAGCTCTATTTTTGCCCCTAAAATATCGGTTTCTAGTATCAGGACATGGAATAAAAGACAAAAGTTTGAGTTGAATGAAGATTCAGTTTTGGGAGATTTTAATGATTTGAACCTATATGAACTGAATAGATATGGAGGAATTGATAAATTAGAACAAAAAGAAAGAATTAGCTGTGGAGTCGAAGACTCTATATACAGAGGAAATAAAAGATTTCTAAATTTCTTTATTGGAAGGAGCAAATCAGAAAATTTTGGAAGAATCGTTGTAAGTCCAAGTGATTATTTGAGAATACGCACAAGGTTTGTCGGAATTCCCCTCATTAATAAATCTGAAGCCTTTGAATTTGGCTCCACTTATAAATTCAAAAAGTTAAGCTTCGATGTCTCATATTTTGGAGATAAAAGAAAAAATAAGTATAGAGAATTCTCACTATCACAAATAGGATATTCCGCTGCCTATCAAGTAACTCAGTATTGGAGTATTACGTATTCTCAAATTTTTAACTTACAAAGAAAGGCAGGACACAAAAATCTATCTAGGGGAATTTATGTAAGGTATATGGATGAGTGTTTCGAATTTGTAATAGGGGTATATAAATCCAAATATAAAGAGGGTGATCTTAAGCCTAAATCTGGATTAGTTTTAGCGTTTTCATTCAAAAATCTTGGAAGTCTATCACAATCCTCAAGGAAATCAGAGTATCAGCCAATCATAAGCCGAGCCCTATCATAGGAAACTAACAACTAAATGTTCAGTATGCTTTCCTTTTTGGAGGAACCTCATTGTACCAATTGCTCCGCTATCTTGGTCAAGGTCCGCTTCGCTCTCTACCTTGACCAAGCGCTTCTCAATTGGAATCCCTGCTGCTGTTCCAAAAAGGAAAATACAGTATACGGATAGGAAGAAAGAGAAAGTAGGTGTGTACGCTTGCTCACTCTGTTCGCTAACGCTACTTCTAACAGGGTTTATAGAGGTTTTGCAACTAGAACTTCTACATTTAGTTGTAAATCCCTGTTTATAGTTTGTTAATCCCGTTGAAAGAACTTTATTGATTCTTGTGCAAATGAATTTATCAACTTTTCTCTACGCTCTATTAGATTTCTCTCCTGTAAGATTTCCATCTTTTGTCCCCAAACTGTCTCTGGCCAAAGCGAATCATTTTGCGTCCTTGATATAATATGGATGTGTAGCTGGGGAGTTTTGTTACCAATAGCTGCAACATTCAATCTATCAGTAACAAAAAGCTTTTCCATAATATTTGAAGAAACATTTATTTCTCTTACAAGTTGTATCTGATCTTCTTCAGTAAGCTGATTTATTTGAACCACATTTGATCTTCTGGGAATCAACAATATCCACGGAAACTCCTTGTCTTCCATCAATACAGTACACAACGGCAAATCAGCTATAAAAGGCTTCTTTTTTAAGGAATCCAACAAAGCAAAATTTTCCATATGTAAAAATCTCATGCATTAATCATTGTATCTATTGCAACTATACGTTTGTTTGTAGTTTTTGTAAACTTTTGCAGAAATCACACGTGTTTTTAGCCACCTGACCAAGTTCAAACACATGTGAGACAAAAAAGATGATACTATTGTTGGTACGAGAGGAGCACTCTCTCAGTATATTGAGAAATATAATACTCATAGACTTCACTTCAACTTGAAAGGTATGACCCCTATGGAATATATTAAATGCCATGTTCTAGAGACCCATATCTTGTCTCATATCTTATGAACTTATACAAATACAAAATTACTTGCTCTTCATGCAACTATTTTGCGAAAATACGCTGGATTTTATAAATTGCAGATGATGATTGCTGATGAAGTTAATTCCTTTATTTACGCTGTTTCTATTGCTTACGAGTT
>JAISOC010000084.1 GCA_031275915.1 Holosporales bacterium
AAAGGAAAAATACTTTGGCAAATTTAGAATGGTTTGTTATGCAAGTTTCATTAGGGCTCCATCTTTCATTTCCAAGGTTCTGTCTCCAAACGAGCTCATATATTTTGTGTTGTGCGTTATAAGAAGGCAAGTTTTTTTCTCATGAGAGACAATTCTATTTGTCATTTCCATAACCATATCTGAGGTTTTTGGATCGAGGGCCGCAGTTAATTCATCGAGCAACAACAGATCATAGTCTGCGAGTGTTGCCATAACGAGACTCAGTGCTTGTCTCTGTCCTCCAGAAAGATTTCTAACATATTCATTCAATCTATTTTCAAGTCCTATCTCAAGCACACTTAATTTTTCTTTGAAATAATCAATAATTCTCCTTGAATTTTTCACATACCTTTTTCTCATATACGCTATATTCATATTTTCCAAAATAGTCATCTCTCCAACAGTTCCACATTTCGGATCCTGTACCACACTTGAAATCTTGCGGGATCTTTTGTATTGAGGAACATTGGTGATATCATCTCCGTTTATAATGATTTTCCCATTTTTTGGGCTAATAGCTCCTGATATCACATTGAAAAGTGTTGTCTTCCCAGTTCCATTTGCTCCAACTATCACCAAAAATTCCCCAGGTTTTACTGCAAGAGTTAAATTTTTCAAAATATTTTTGAATGATATATTAATTAAAGTAAGCATTTTTTCTCCATTTATTTGTCAACATTATCAGAATTATTATGGCTCCAGTTATAAGATTCAGATCCTGAGTACCTATACCAAAGACATCACTGTGTAATGCCAATCCTATTAAAATTCTGTATAAAATTGATCCAGCAATGCAGGATAAAATAAGAAGAGGTTCCTTTTTAAACAATAGAATTCTCTCACCAAGAACAACGGAGGCAAGGCCTATGACAAGAGTTCCCGTTCCTTGAGAAACATCACAAAATCCTTGATATTGACTGAATAATCCTCCTCCAAAGGATATCATTGCATTGCTAAGCATAAGTCCAATAACGGTCATTAATTTAACGTTTATTCCAGAAGTCAGAGCAAATTGTTTGTTATATCCCATTGCCCTCAGTTTTAATCCAAATCCGCTGGATAATAGATATATTAAACTTAAGGGAACCATTATCAGCATAATCAATAATGTTATTGTATTGCTATTTGAAAATACAGTTGTGCAATCAATGAAAGTTATATTTGGAGCATTGCCCATAACTCTTAAATTAATTGAATAAAGCATGAAGGCAACAATAATGCCAGAGAGTAAATCACTTATTTTAAATTTAATGTTCAGAATCCCAGTGAATAGACCAGCTATTCCTCCAGCTATAAATGAAACCAGCAATGATAGATATGGATCAATTCCATATTTTATCAAGATGGCGGAGGCAGCAGCTCCAAGCACAAAACTGCCATCACAAGTTAAATCAGTGAAATTGATAGTTCTGAATGTAAGATATATACCAATGGCAACACTTCCAAAGATAAACCCCACCTCAACACTTGTTAATAATTCTTGAAGACTTATCATGGAACCTTGCTTCCTATTATCTTATCTGCATTATCTAAAATTTCCTGTGGGATAGTGATTTCAAGTTTTTTGGCAGCCTCAAGATTTATAAAAATTTCTGTGGATGAGGGAAATTCAACTGGAATAGTGTCCATATCAACTCCCTTTACTATTTTTTCCACTATTTTCCCTGTTTGAATGCCGATTTTGTATTGATTTGGTCCAAGGGCAGCGAGACATCCTTTTGCCACTTGGTCAGTATCACTGACATACACTGGGATTTTGTTCTTGTTGCACACATTGACTATAAACGAAATACCTGTGAGAGATGTGTTGTCATTACTTATAAAAACAGCATCTACTTTCTGGACAAGAGAGTTTATTGCCTGAGGTATATCGGAGGCCTTTTGCATACCCTGCTCAATCAGTTCTATGCCCATTTCTTCAGTTACAGGCTTCAATCTTTTGACTATATCAACGGAATTTGATTCTCCTGTATTGAATATTATGCCCAATTTCTTTAATTTTGGCTGAATTTTTCTGAACAATTCAATTTGAGGTTTGAGATCAATAAAATTAGAGACTCCTGTAGTATTTGTTCCCTTAAAGGAGGATGCTATTGAATAAGGATTTGTAACAGAGCTAAACACTAATTTTATTTTGTTTTCCTTCGCCAACTTAAAAGATGCTTGGGCGAGCATTGTTCCAATAGAAACAAATATATCTCCTCCAGAATTCACAAATTTGGAAATAATTTGGATGGCCAAAGCCTGACTATTTTGACATGTATCAATCTTAAACTGAACCTCTTTGCTGTTCTTGAAATAATCCATAATCCCTTGTGCCACAGAATCCAAGGCCTCGTGTTCCATTATTTTGCATATTAATATAGTCCTCACGGAACTAGATTGAGTTGAAACATAGTATTTTTTATACGCAAAAAATACACATGCTGCGATTAACAGACTTACAATTGTTATTTTCTTACTAAGCATTTTTATCTCCTTTCTTTATTTTTCGAAGAAGGATTTTATATCCCATATATGGTTCATCGTTTAAGAACCTGGCAACTCTGGTAATTGTGGTTGTACTGGCCCCAGTTATCTCTCTTATCTCTCTGTATGAAAGTTCCCCAGAATCAAGGAGCTGGCAAACCTTCCACCTCTCCTGAAGAATCTTAATCTCCTGTGGAGTACACAGATCCGCCAAAAATCTCTCTGCTTCATCTGGAGTTTCAAGCAATGGAATTATTTCAAAGAGATTTTTTATGTTGTTTGAATCAGATTCCATGGGTGTGATACCTAAATAGCCAAATCTTGTATTATTAGGCTAACACAATATGTATCAACGTGTCAACACAAAAGAACATTGTGGGCGCGAATCAGGCTTTGCTGAAAAAATATAAGTAGTGCCTCGATTTAGATAACTCCCAAAGTATATTTCCTTTTTGGAGGAACTCCATTGTACCAATTGCTCCGCTGTCTTGGTCAAGGTCCGCTTCGCTCTCTACCTTGACCAAGCGCTCTACAATTGGAATCTCTGCTGCTGTTCCAAAAAGGAAATATACTGGGGAGAGGAGAAGGTATATATATAGGTGTGTACGCTTGCTCACTTCGTTCGCTAACGCTACTTCTGGCAGGGATTATAATGAGTTTCTCAAAAAAGAAAAGGGGCTGACCTAGATAACAACTAAAAACCACTTTCTAACCATTGAAAAAGCTGAGTTTTCATGATTGAAAGTTTTTTAGTATTAAATCTCCATTCACTCTCCTTTAAGAATAGATG